>JBKOWC010000305.1:0-3637 GCA_046724215.1 Pseudomonadota bacterium
GCCGGGCACGAACGCCGGTACACCGTGCGCTCGGTGGTCGGGGGCGTGGTGACGTACGACATCGCTGTCGACGGCGTCGCCGGCTACGCGGTCAAGCCGCTGTGGCTCACCGGCACCTCGCTCTACCGCGAAATGGAGACCGGCACGAGCAAGGCCTGGATCACCGCGGGCCTGGAGAACTTCAACGGCCTGCGCGCGCTGACGCTCGGCGCCCGCTACACCGGCTGGATCATCGAGAAGCGCGCGAGCGGCACGGTCACGCGGTCGTTCGTCGACGTCGCGGTCGTGGACGAGCGCGACTATCAGAGCGATGCCCTCGGCACCATCCGCGTGACCGTCATCGAGGAAACCTGGACGCGGGGGAAGCGGAAGCAAACCGGCATCGCCTACGTCAGCCGGCTGCCCGCCGCCGTCGCCTATTGGCGACGCGACGGCGGCAGCGGCACGATCGAGCAGTGCCGGTTGACTGTCCTGCGTGATCGCTAGAGGTTCGCCCGGTTTGCAGGAATAGCTGCCTCAGCGGTGCCATGCGGTGAAGCTCACGACGCAACGATTCCGAAGTTCCTCTGGCCTGATTCCCCCGCGCAAGCGGGGGCCCACGGGCAAGCGACGTGCGGCGCCCCCTGGACCCCCGCTTTCGCGATAGGGCATCTACACATCCTACACATCCTCGAAACGTGCAGATAGATTCCCCCGCCCCTTGTGGGCGGGGGATTCAGGGGGCGGGGTCTCGCGCCGGCAGGCGCGCATGAGTCCTTTGCTCAATGCAGGCGCGGACCGACGCAGGAGAGGGGCGGGAGATCGATGCCTGATTCCCAGATCAGATCGCTGCGCCAGAACCAAACTCCCGCTGAATTCCGGCTGTGGATGCAGCTGCGTGGCAAGCGCGTGGGGAATCGGCGATTTCGCCGTCAGTTTCGCATCGACCGCTATATTGTCGATTTCGTGTGCCTGTCGGCGCGGCTGATCGTCGAGGTCGATGGACCGACCCACGAGGTGACGGAAGGTCGAGACGCGTTGCGCACGCGACGCCTCGAAGCGCAAGGCTATCGGGTCATCCGCTTTTTCAATCAGCAGGTGATGCGAGATCTTGACTCGGTCGTGCGGACGATCGAAGCGGCGATGTCGCAAGAGGAAGGAGGTTGAGTCTTTAGCGCGCTACCGCGCGCCAGACCCCGCCCCCTGAATCCCCCGCCCGCAAGGGGCGGGGGAATAGAAGTTGAACGCTCCCGAGATGTGTAGATGCCCAAGCGCTTTCGCGGAGTTTGTTCACACGGGAGGGAGCGGGACAGCCGATTCCACTGCTTCAACGACCGCTCGAGCGTCTTGCCTTGAAGAAGGCCTGCAGCAGGGCCGCGGCGCGCGCTTCGGCCATGCCGCCATAGACCTCCGGCCGGTGATGGCAGGTCGGCTGGCCGAAGATGCGCGGGCCGTGGTCGACGCCGCCGCCCTTCGGGTCGTAGGCCCCGAAATAGAGGCGGCGGATGCGGGCGAAGGCGATCGCCTGCGCGCACATGGGACAGGGCTCCAGCGTGACGTAGAGGTCGCAGTCCGGCAGGCGCTTGGCCGCGCCCTCCGCGGCGGCGGCGCGCAGGACCAGCATCTCCGCATGGGCGGTCGGGTCGTGCAGCTCCTCGACGCGATTGCCGGACAGCGCCAGGACGGCACCGGTCCGCCCGTCCACCAACGCCGCGCCGACCGGCACCTCGCCGCGGGCGGCCGCCGCCTCTGCCGCGGCGAAGGCCTGCGCCATGGCATCGCCGAGCTCGGTCTTCCCTGCCATGCGACGAGGAGAACCGGCCGTCCGGGCGGCGTCAACGGCGTTAACGCTTCGGCGAGATTGGTTGCGGGTTGTTAAGAACCGTGGTGTAGGATGCGCGCCCGAATCGCCAACGGGTGCCAAGCGAAACGCATGACCGACATTCCCGAACTGCTGCTGCCGGAGGGGCGGCCGGCGCTGCTCGACGGCGGCATGGGCCGCGAACTGCGCAACCGCGGCGTGCCCATCCTCGACACGATCTGGTCGGCCAACGCGCTCCTCGTCGCCAAGGACGTGGTGCTGCAGGTCCACAAGGACTACATCGCCGCCGGTGCCGACATCATCACCACGAACACGTACGGCGTGATCCGCGGCGATCTCGCCAAGGAGGGCATAGAGGACAAGTTCGCCGACCTCAACCGCCTGGCCGGCCGCCTCGCCATCCAGGCGAGCCGCAGCGCCGAGGAGCCGGTGGCGGTCGCCGGGTCGCTGCCGCCGTTGCGCGGCAGCTATCGGCCGGACCTGGTGGGAACCTTCGACGAGATCGTGCCGCTCTATCGCGAGCAGGCGGAAGTGCTCGAGCCCTATGTCGACCTCTTCCTCTGCGAGACCATGTCGAGCGGGGAGGAGGCGCGCGCGGCGGCGACGGCGGCCTGCGAGTTCGGCAAGCCGGTGTGGGTGTCCTATACGCTGCACGAGGACAAGTCGGGCCGGCTGCGCAGCCGCGAGACGATCGCAGCTGCGGCGGCCAAGATCGCGGACTTGCCGGTATCCGGTTTCCTCGCCAACTGCTGTGCGCCCGAGAGCATCGACGCGGCCATGCCGGCCCTGGTCGCCCTCAACCGCGGGGTGGCCGGCGGTTACGCCAACACCTTCAAGCCGGTGCCGGCGGACTGGACGCTCGACGGCGAGAAGGAGACGGACGGACTCCTGGGGCTGCGCGAGGACCTCGATCCCGAGCACTACGCGGCCCATGCCGGGGCCTGGCTCAAGGCCGGTGCCCGCGTTGTCGGCGGCTGCTGCGGCACCGGGCCGGCGCATATCGCCCGCCTGCGGCAGCTGATCGGGAGCGCGCCATGAGCCAGCCGGTCGTCGGCATCACCCTCGATTCCGAGCAGCCCGGCGGCTACTCGAAGCTGCCCTGGTATGCGCTGCGGCAGAACTACTGCGAGGCGGTGGTGCGGGCCGGCGGCCTGCCGATCCTGCTGCCGCACGAGCCGGAGCAGGCCGACGCCTATCTCGACAAGATCAATGCGCTCATCATCACCGGCGGCGCCTTCGACGTCGATCCCGCGATGTTCGGCGCTTCGAGCCGGCATGCGACAGTGAAGACGAAGGAGCGTCGCACGGCGTTCGAACTGGCCATCACCCGCGGCGCCTTCGCCCGCGACCTGCCGGTGCTCGGCATCTGCGGCGGCCAGCAACTGCTCAATGTCGTGCTCGGCGGCACGCTCATCCAGCACATCCCCGACGAGGTCGGCAGCGCGCTGGCGCACGAGCAGCCGAATCCGCGCACCGAGCCCGGCCATACCGTGACGGTGGTGAAGGGCACGCTGCTGCACCGCATCTGCGGGAGCGACGAGCTTGCCGTGAACAGCGCCCATCACCAGGCGGCCAAGGACCTCGGCAGCGGCGTCGTGGTCGACGCGCTCGCCGAGGATGGGGTCATCGAGGGCATCGAGGTGCCGGGCAAGCGTTTCTGCCTCGGCGTGCAGTGGCATCCGGAATACTCGATCAGCACGGGCGACACGAAGATCTTCGACGCCTTCATCGCCGCCAGCATCCGTTAGACGGCACGCACCATGGGCGAACGCATCGCCAAGGTGATGGCGCGGGCGGGCCTCTGCTCGCGCCGCGACGCGGAACGCTGGATCGCAG
>JBKOWC010000155.1:0-4059 GCA_046724215.1 Pseudomonadota bacterium
GACGGAAATAGGATAAATATCCTAAAGTACGATAATGGTTGATGGAGTCGTGCGTCCGGGAACGGGCGGCGGCTCCATCGCCGTTTTGGGCCGCCGTGCACGGCGGCCTGGGCCGGGAAGACGGCCCCGCGGCGTCGTATCCTCCGATGCGCCGCCGTCGACTGGTGCCGGCGTCGACTGGCACCGGCCCCGCCCGACAAAAGGCCGCCAAGAGCCCGTCCTGCGGGGTCGTTTCCATGGACTGCGGGAACCAACCCGCATAGCCGTCGCGTGCGTCCGTTCGTTGCTGCCCTCGCCGGACGGCGCGGCTTAGAAATCAAGAACCGGCTTTGCGCCGGTCGTCTTGCGGGCAGCCCTTGGGCCGGAAGGTAACGGCCCTCATGCACGTGCGAAATGACGCACCCTGGTAAACCGGGCACCGGCGGCCGTCCTCGTCAGACGGCCAGGAGCTCCCCCGGTTCGCCGCCCTTCCCCGCCACAAGGACGCGGGATGGACCACAGAAGGAGGGAACCCTTGCCCCTGTCGCCGTAACGCGAACCGCCGGCCGCGATCGTTGAACGCCTGCGTCAGGCGCCTTCGCCAAGGAACGGCCGCGCGTCCTCGCTGTCATCCGTCGCAACGCAAGTCAGGCGGCGTCAAGCGGACCCTGCGTAATTGGCGAGGCCGACGCTACAGGCTGCTTGGGTTGCCCTGAACGAGGGTCGCCGACGGCTCGGTCGTCCCATCCATCAGGGTGAAGCCGACGCGGTCGCCCATCAGCGAGAGGCGCACGCAGCCGGCGTCGAAGGCGCCGTCGCCGTAGCGGAAGCACATCAGGCTGTCTTCCTTGCGCAGCCACCACTTGCCGGCATATTTGCTGCCATCCGCCGCCAGGCCGTGGATGGAACCGTCGGCCGCGTAGTACTCCGTATAGGGGTCGCCCTTCGCCGTCTTGCCCGTCATGGTGTTGCCGATCACGGTCTTCGAGATCTCATCCAGGCTCATGAACTTCGTCTCGTCGGCAGATGCCGCGGCGAACGAGGCGAGTGCGAAGACGATCGCCGAGGCGAAGGGGATGCGAACCATCATGAAAATTTCCTCCACGTTGCGCGCGAGCGCTTCCTTTGCCCAAGCGCAACGGGAACCACAACGCACGATGATTCACGTTTGAGTTATCGGGGCCGCAGGGGGCACGGGCGGCCCTTACGCGTTCCGCAGATACCACTCGAAGTCGAGTTCGGTTACCTGCGCGTAGAACCGATCCTGCTCGGCCCGCTTGATGGCGCAGAAGATCTCCATGAAACGCGGGCCGAGATAGTCCTTGAGGAACGTCGACGCTTCCGTGCGATCCATGGCCGCATACCAGTTCGTGGGCAGGCTCGCCGCCGCCTGTTCATAGCCGTTCCCCTCCATCGGCGGGCCGGGGTCGATCTTGTCGACGATGCCGCGATGCGCGCCGGCAAGCATCGCCGCCACGGCGAGGTAGGGGTTGGCGTCGGCGCCGGCGACGCGGTGTTCGACATGCCGCGTCTCCGGCGGCCCCGCCGGCACGCGCAGGCTGACGCTGCGATTGTTGACGCCCCAGGTCGGCGCCGTCGGCGCATAGGAGTTGCGACGGAAGCGGCGATAGGAGTTGGCGTTGGGGGCGAAGATGCCGACGCACTCGGCCATGCTCGCGGCCATGCCGCCGATGGCGTGGCGCAGCAGCGCATTGCCGTCGGGCCTGTCGCTGGCGAAGGCGTTGTCCCCGTTCGCATCCGCAAGGCTCATATGCAGATGCATGCCGCTGCCCGACTGGTCGGCATAGGGCTTGGCCATGAAGGTCGCGTCCATGCCGTGCCGCGCCGCGACGCCGCGCACGAGCCGCTTGTACATGATCGCGTCGTCCGCGGCGCGCATCGCGTCGGCGCGATGCTGCAGGACGATTTCGAACTGGCCCGGCGCATACTCGGAGATCAGGGTCTGCGCCGGCAGGCGCTGGATCTCGCAGGCGGCGTACAGGTCGGCCAGGAACGGCGCCTGCTCGTCGAGATCGCTCAGCAGGTTGGCCTGCGGATGACGCGGACGCCGCCCGCTCACCGGCGAGGCCGGCGGCTGCGGCCGGCCGTCGGCGCCGGGCGCGCGATCGAGCAGGTAGAACTCGAGTTCCACCGCGACGACGGGGGTCAGCTTCAAGTCGGCGAAGCGATCGACGACGCGCTGGAGGGCGTGGCGCGGGTCGCCCGGCGCCGGCGCCCCGTCCAACTCGTACATGCTGACGAGCATCTGGCCGGCCGGCGGCGCCTGCCAGGGTGATCGCGTGAGCGTGCCGGGGACCGGCCAACAGGCGCGGTCGGCATCGCCGTCCGCCCACAGGAGACCGGCCTCCTCGACGTCGACGCCCGTGATGTCGAGGCCGAGGATCGAGCCCGGGAGGTAGCGCCCGTGCGTGTAGATGCGCGCCAGCTCGTTGCACCGGACGCTCTTGCCGCGGGCGACCCCGTCGGCGTCGGTCAGGATCGCCTGGATGTTCGTGACGTCCGGGTTGGCGGCGAGGAATTCCTCGGCCTCGCGCGCCGAGCGCTCGGTAGCCATGGGCGATGCATCCTTCCCTGTCCCTGCGTCAGCCGGGAACGGGTCTCATAGCGGGCGGACGCCGAGTCCGTCAAACGCCCCGGGGAGACTGAGAATCATCCGCAGTCCAGGTCCCGCCGGTAGGAAAATTAACCTCTCTCAACACATACTTACATATTGGGTCGATATTTCGCCGTATTGCGATTTGTCCAATTTTAAGATTTTTCGCGAATATTTGCGGCTGTTGCGCGGGGCGGCAGCAACAGAGCAACCAAAGCGAATGACAAAACCCATCGAAGAGCTCATCGATATTTATCCGTCGATATGGCCGCATCGGGACCTCAACGTCCAGCCCGGCGATCTCCGGCATTTCGCCCCCATGGGGATCGGCGACGTCCGTCACCATGCCGACGAGAGCGCGGACGGTTCGACCTTCAGCCTGACGGCGCATCCGGCCGATCCCTTTCTCGCGGCGCCGATCACCGAGCCCTGCGGGGGCACGGTGTATTTCGGCGGCGATCCCAATGCGGCCGACCTCGCGGCGCTGTTGCGGCTGCTGCGAGTCAGGGCCGCGGCCACGGACTATGCGGCGTTCAAGGCGCGCGCCTCGCATCCGGAGGAGCACCGGCACCTGACCCAGTTGCGCCTGGTCCGGCGCGCCGCCCTCGTCGGACTCTACGGCGCCCTCTCGCTCGACGAGATGGCGGCATTCCCCGAGCAGCGCCTCACGGTCGGCGACGCCATCCAGAAGTTCGTCGAAAGCGAGCAGGCGTTCTGGGGAGTCGGCATGAGCGCCAGGCTGCGCGGCCGCTTCGGCGGCGACGGCGAGCGCGCCAAGGAATCGCTCGCCTTCGGCTTCATGGTCGAGAACGCGTATTACGGCGTCTACCGGATCTGGAGCCGCGCCTGGCTGGTGATGGCGTAAGCCGTCCTACCGCAGATAATACTTCTGCCCCAGCGCCAGCGTGTGCGCCGGCTCGCAGGTCGCGAGCTGGCCATCGACGAAGACGTCGAAGGTCTGGGGATTGACGGTGATTTTCGGGCAGGCGTCGTTGCGCAGCATGTCGGATTTGCGCAGCTTGCGCGTGCCCTTGATCGGCAGCATCGACTTGGCGAGTCCGAGCTTGCCGGCAATGCCCTGCTCCAGCGCCAGCGGATGCACGAAATTGGCGCTGAGGCGCTGCGGCGCCCGGCCGTAGGCGCCCCAGAGCGGGCGCAGCATAAGCGGCTCGCAGGCGTCGATGCAGCCCGCTCCATCACCCATTCGCGCCTGAACGACAAAGCCATTCTTGATGATGATCTCCGGCTTGACGCCGAAGAAGGCCGGCTTCCAAAGTACCAAATCCGCCATCTTGCCGGGCTCGACCGAACCGATGTAGCGGTCGATGCCGAAGGTTCGCGCAGCGTTTACAGTGTACTTCGCGATGTAGCGCTTGACCCTCTCGTTATCGCCGTGCGCCGTCGTTTCCTCCGCCAGGCGACCGCGCTGGTCCTTCATCTTGCTCGCGAGTTGCCAAGTGGCACTG
>JBKOWC010000210.1:0-17026 GCA_046724215.1 Pseudomonadota bacterium
TGGTCTCGACCGGCGTCGCGACGCTGATCCCCGAATCGGCGATCGCGATGCCGATCGTCTTTTCTCCGACATCGAGGCCGAGCAGGCGCTTGCCGGGGGCGATCGCGGCGCGGAAGTCGGCGAGCGTGTGGACGGCCATGGCCATGCATAGGGTCCGCCCGGCGGCGTGACAAGGCGGCGGTGCCGGCGGCGGCTGAAGGCGTGCGCGGCCATGGACAGCCGCGGCAAAAAGCGGCTAAGTCGTTGCGCCGTTGCGGGGGCAGCCAGCCTAAGCCACAAGTCCAAGAACCTGGGCCGGGGGATGTTCGCGTTCGAACTGTTGTGGAAGGGGGCGGTGATCGGCTTCGCCATCGCGGCGCCGGTCGGGCCGATCGGCATCCTCTGCATCCGCCGGACGCTGTCCGACGGGCGCCTGGCAGGCTTCGTCAGCGGTCTCGGCGCTGCCGGCGCCGATACCGTCTTCGGCCTCATTGCCGCGCTCGGCCTCACGCTCATCGGCCCGTTCCTACAGGAGCACAAGAACACGATCAGCGTGATCGGTGGCCTGTTTCTTCTCTATCTCGGCTATGTCGAGATCCGCGCCAAGCCTGTCGATCCCTCGGCGCCGCCGCCGCGACCGACGGGCCTCGTCAGCCATTTCGTCTCGACCTTCTTCTGGACGCTGGCCAATCCGATGACGATCCTGTCGTTCATCGCCATCTTTACCGGCCTCGACGTGGCCGGCCCGGGCGGCCTGATCGGCCCGGCGGAGGCGGACTATCCCGGCGTCACCGCCCTGATCATCGGCGTGTTCTGCGGTTCCTCGCTCTGGTGGCTGGTGCTGAGCCTGAGTGTCGGCCTGTTCCGGCACCACATCCGGGGAGAGCCGATGCGCTGGCCGAACCTGATCGCGGGCACGCTGATCATCGCCTTCGGCGTCTACGCGCTGACGGCGGTTCGCAACTTCCTCTGAACCGGGGCCTCAGTCTTCGCCCGCGAACAGCGAGGCCGTGGCGGTCTCGTGGTCCATGAGGAACGCCCGCGTCACCTTGTAGTGGTCGGTCTCCTCGTAGATGGCCGGATGAATCCGGCCGCCGTCGAAGGAGAGCAGCCTTGCCCGCGGATAGCTCATGATGATCGGCGAGTGGGTGGCGATGATGAGCTGGAAGTTCGCGGCCCGCTCCCAGGCGTGCAGGAGCCGCAGGAACTCGATCTGCCGCTGCGGCGACAGGGCGGCCTCCGGTTCGTCCAGCAGGTAGATGGCGCGCCGGTCGTCGCCGAGCCGATTGCGGAAGAGGGCGAAGAACGACTGGCCATGGCTCTGCTCGTGCAGGTCCTTGTCGCCGAACCGCCGGCGCACCGGCGGCCACTCCTTGTAATTGGCGTCGAGGAAGGTCGCGAAGTTGAAGAAGCTCTCGGCACGCAGGAAGAATCCTTCCGTCACCTTTGGCAGCCAGGAAAGCCGCAGGGCGTCGGCCAGCGGCATGTCGTGGGGCGTGCCGCCGAAGCGGTGGTCGCGGCTGCCGCCCCCGAGATTGAAGCCGCACTGCTCGGCGATCGCCTCGAGCAGGGTCGACTTGCCGGTGCCGTTGTCGCCGATGAAGAAGGTGATGGCCCGATCGAAGGCCAGCTCCAGCCGGCCGCCCTCGAGGACCGGCAGGTTGAAGGGGTAGGAGTCCGGCTGCAGGCGCTCCGGCAATAGCGACAGCCGCTTGAGGAAAGGCGCCTTCAGGTTGCTCTTGCGCATGCGTTTCGGCGACCTCGGCAGGTTGCGACAGGGCAGGTCGGATGCTAGGTTCCGGCCGCCATTTCGGCCGGATTCATAGCACGGGACCCCTGTCCATGCCGCTCGATCGCGCCGCGGTCGCCCATATCGCCACGCTCGCCCGCATCAAGGTGCCGGAAGGCGAGCTCGACGCCATGGCGAAGGAGCTCGACGGCATCCTGCATTGGGTCGAGCAGCTGAAGGAGGTCGACACCGCCACCGTCGAGCCGATGACCGGCGCCGTCCGCATGGCCCTGCCGCGCCGCCAGGACGCGATCACCGACGGCAACTGCCGCGACAAGATCCTCGCCAACGGCCCGGAGACCGCGCACGGCTTCTTCGTGGTGCCGAAGGTGGTGGAATGATGCCGGTTTGTAGGGGCGACCGGCAGGTCGCCCGCGTTCGTGCACCTGAGAGACGGGCGACCTGCCGGTCGCCCCTACAGATCGCGCTGGATTCGCGATGACCGTGCTCACCGACCTCACCATCGCCGGCGCCCTCGACGGCCTGGCCAAGAAGCAGTTCTCGTCGAAGGAGCTGACGGAGGCGCACGTCCGCGCCGTCGAGGCCGCGCGTGGCCTCAACGCGTTCATCACGGAGACTCCGGACCGGGCGATCGAAATGGCGAAGGCGTCGGACGCGCGCCGCGCCGGCGGCAACGGCGCCCCGCTCGAGGGCATCCCGCTCGCCATCAAGGACCTATTCTGCACCGAGGGCGTGCTCACCACCGCCGGCTCGCACATCCTCGACGGCTTCAAGCCGACCTATGAATCCACGGTCACGGCAAACCTGTGGCGGGCCGGCGCCGTCATGCTCGGCAAGACCAACCTCGACGAGTTCGCCATGGGCTCGTCCAACATGACCAGCTACTACGGCCATGTCGCCAACCCCTGGCGTCGGCGCGGCGACAACCGGCCGCTGGTACCGGGAGGCTCCTCAGGGGGGTCGGCCGCCGCCGTGGCGGCGCGGGTCGCCCTCGGCGCCACCGGCACGGATACCGGCGGCTCGATCCGCCAGCCCGCCGCCTTCTCCGGCATCGTCGGCATCAAGCCGACCTATGGCCGCTGCTCGCGCTGGGGCATCGTCGCCTTCGCCTCGTCGCTCGACCAGGCCGGTCCGATGGCGCGCACGGTCGAGGACGCCGCCCTCATGCTGCAGGCGATGGCCGGCCACGATCCCAAGGATTCGACCTCGGTGAACACGCCCGTGCCGGATTACCGTAAGGCGCTCACCGGCAACATCCGCGGCCTCAAGGTCGGCATTCCCCGGGAGTACCGCATCGACGGCATGGCCGCCGAGATCGGCAGGCTCTGGGAGCAGGGCATGGCCTGGCTCAAAGCGGCCGGCGCCGAGCCCGTCGACATCTCCCTGCCGCATACGAAATACGCGCTGCCGACCTACTACATCATCAACCCGGCGGAAGCGTCGTCCAACCTCGCCCGCTACGACGGCGTGCGCTTCGGCCTGCGCGTGCCCGGCGAGACCCTCGACCAGATGTACGAGAACACCCGCGCCGCCGGCTTCGGCAAGGAGGTGCGCCGCCGCGTCCTCGTCGGCACCTACGTGCTCTCCGCCGGCTACTACGACGCCTACTATGTGAAGGCCCTGAAGGTCCGCGCCCTCATCGCCAACGACTTCACCGAGGCCTTCAAGAAGGTCGATGTCGTTCTGACTCCGTCCACGCCGAGCGCCGCCTTCGCCGCCGGCGAAAAGATGGACGACCCCATCGCCATGTACCTGAACGACGTGTTCACCGTGACGGTCAATCTCGCCGGCCTCCCCGGCATCAGCATCCCCGCCGGCCTCTCGGAAGACGGCCTGCCGCTCGGCCTCCAGCTCATCGGCAAGGCCTTCGACGAGGAGACGGTGCTGCGGTCGGCACAGGTGCTGGAGAAGGCCGCGGACTTCAAGGCGCGGCCGACCATCTAAGATGATCCGCAGAGACGCAGAGACACAGAGACGTAGGGGCGACCGACAGGTCGCCCGTCGATCCGTCACACGCGACCACGGGCGACCTGCCGGTCGCCCCTACGGATCTTCTCTGCGCCTCTGCGTCTCTGCGGTGAATTCCTCTTTGGGAATGCGATCATGACCGCCAACGGAACTCTCATCGAAGGCCGCACCGGCAGCTGGGAGATCATTCTCGGCCTCGAGGTGCATGCCCAGGTGATCTCCAAATCCAAGCTGTTCTCCGGCGCTGCGACCGCTTTCGGCGCCGAGCCGAACACGCAGGTGAGCCTCGTCGATGCCGCCATGCCCGGCATGCTGCCGGTCATCAACGAGGTCTGCGTCGAGCAGGCGGTGAAGACCGGCCTCGGGCTCAATGCCCAGATCAACCTGCGCTCGGTGTTCGACCGCAAGAACTACTTCTATGCCGATCTCCCGGCCGGCTATCAGATCTCGCAGTACTCGCAGCCGATCGTCGGCCACGGCAAGGTCATCCTCGACTTCGCCGACGGCCGCACGCGCGAGATCGGCATCACCCGCCTGCATCTGGAACAGGACGCGGGCAAGAGCCTGCACGACCAGCACCCGACCAAGACCTACATCGATCTCAATCGTTCCGGCGTCGCCCTCATGGAGATCGTCTCGGAGCCGGACATGCGCTCGGCCGAGGAGGCGGCGGCGTACCTGAAGAAGCTGCGCTCGATCCTGCGCTATCTCGGCACCTGCGACGGCAACATGGAGGAGGGCTCCATGCGCTGCGACGTCAACGTCAGCGTGCGCAAGCCCGGCCAGCCGCTCGGCACGCGCTGCGAGATCAAGAACGTGAACTCGATCCGCTTCGTCCAGCAGGCCATCGAGTACGAGGCGCGGCGCCAGGTCGAGGTGATCGAGGATGGCGGCGCGATCAGGCAGGAGACGCGCCTCTTCGATTCCAACAAGGGCATCACCCGCTCCATGCGCTCCAAGGAGCATGCGCACGACTACCGCTACTTCCCCGATCCCGACCTGCTGCCGCTCGAGCTCGATCCGGACTGGGTGGCCGGCATCAAGGCCACGATGCCCGAACTGCCGGACGCCAAGAAGGCGCGCTTCCTGAAGGACTGGGGGCTTTCCGCCTATGACGCCAATGTGCTCGTCGCGGAAAAGGAGAACGCCGACTACTACGAGACCGTCGCCAAGGGCCGCGATCCCAAGCTCGCCGCCAACTGGATGACCAGCGAACTGTTCGGCCTGCTCAACAAGGCCGGCAAGTCGATCGCGGAGTCGCCGGTGTCCGCGAGCGCGCTCGGCGGTCTCGTCGACCTCATCGCCGACAACACCATCTCCGGCCGCATCGCCAAGGACGTGTTCGCGGAGATGTTCGCGACGGGCAAGGCGGCTGCCGCGATCGTCGAGGAGAAGGGCCTGCGCCAGGTCACCGACACCGGCGCGATCGAGGCCAAGATCGCCGAGATCCTGGCCGCCAATGCCGACAAGGTCGCGGAGTACCGCGCCGGCAAGGAGAAGCTGTTCGGCTTCTTCGTCGGCCAGGTCATGCGCGCCATGGCCGGCAAGGCCAACCCGGCGCTGCTCAACGATCTCCTAAAGAAGAAACTGCAGGGCTGATCTGATCAGCCCACCTTCTGGCGCATCGCCGCGATCAGGCCGTCGATGCCCTTCTGCGCGACGACGGAATCGAATTCCGTCCGCTTCGTGATCAGGAGGCTGACGCCCTCGACCTTCACGTCCATGATCTTCATCACCTGCCCTGCCGTACTGATCACGAAGTCGCACCGGATCGGGTCCTTGCCGGGGCGCACGATCTGCGAGTGGACGAGGGTCTGGCCGGCCGCGAGCGGCGCGCTGCCGGAGACCGCGAAGGTCTCGCCGGAGTAGTCGGAGAACTGGATCGCATAGAGCTTGGCCACGTACTTCGGAAAAACCTCCATGTAGGCCTTGCGCTGTTCGTCGGTAGCGGCCTTCCAGTGCGTGCCGAGGACCGTGCGGCCGATCGCGGCCACATCGAAGGCGCTGAGCCAGACATCGTTCAGCTGCTGCTCCGTCTGGTCGCGCGGCAGCTTCTGCTGGAGCACCTTCACGACCTTGTCACCGAGCGTCTGCACGAAGGCAGCGGCATCGTCCGCTGCCGCTGCCGTGCGGCCGCCCAAAGGAAGAGCCGTCGTCATCACGATCGCCGCGGCGGCGATGATGACCGCCCGGCGCCGGCCGATCGCCTGTACGCCCGACAACGAATGCATGCTCTCCTCCTTGGACAAGGTGGCCGGTGCGGCCGCTACCCGTTGGACCATGTAGGCTGCAGCGGCGGCATCGACTGTGACATGTGCAGGATATCTTCTTTCACGGCCAATTCACAGGAATCGGACGCATATTCCGTCGCTCAATTGCGGCCAATCTGCGGCGAAGATCCGATGCCATGGCGACCTCAGATCCGGGCGCGCCACCAGTCGACGGCGGCGGCGAGCCCGCTGTCGAGCCCGATCGTCGGCGTCGCCCCGACTTCGGTCACGAGGCGCCTGTTGTCGCCGACGATCGACGCCGGATCGTCGGCGGGACGGGCGACGACGCCGAGCTCGATCAGGTCCGGCCGGCCGATGATGCCGGCGAGCAGCTCGGCAATCTGTGCGATGGAAGTGGGCACGCCCGAGGCGATGTTGACGGCGCCCGCGACTTCGCTCGCCAGGAGCGCGGCGAAACAGCGGCCGACGTCGCAGACGTCCATGAAGTCGCGCAACTGTGTCCCTTCGGTCAGGCGGGCGGGCTCGTTCTTCAGCAGAGCCCGGATGATGCCGGGCACCAGTCGCTGCGGCTGCTCGAACGGTCCGTAGGAGTAGAAGAGCCGGCCGTGGGCATAGGAGACGCCCGCGGCCTGGCTCGCCGCCAGCGCGCGCATGAACACGTCCAGCTTGGCCTGGCCATAGCGTGTCGAGGGCCGCAGCGGCGTGTGCGCCTCGGACAGCGATGCGATGCCGTCCCAGCTGTACTCGGCGCAGCTGCCGGCGGACACGAAGCGGCGGCCGCCGGCGTCGGCAAAACCGGCGAGCAGCGCGAGGGTGGCGTCGCGCCAGGCGGCATTGGCCGGATCGTCCCAGAACCGGCCATGCGCCGTGGTCCACGCCAGATGCAGGAGATGGCTCGGCCGCACCCGTTCGATCAGCTGCGCCGCGGCGACCGGATCCAGCACGTCCGCCGCATGCCATCGGCACCCCGGCAGGTCGAGCGGGCGCCGCGCCACGCCATGGACCTCGAACCCCAGCGCGGCGAGCGGCGCCAGCGTCTGGCGTCCGACATAGCCGCTGGCGCCGGTGACCAGCACGCGCTTCAAGCACGAAAGTCCGGATAGGAGGCGTCGCGCTCGCTGATCTGCAGCGGCGCGAATGGCCAGGCGATGGCGAAGGCCGGGTCGTTCCAGCGCACGCCGCGCGCCAACTCGGCGACATACGCGGCGCCCATGCGATAGTCGACGATCGTGTCGTCGGCGAGGGTCAGGAACCCGTGGGCACAGCCTCTGGGGACATACAGCCCGTTGCCGCGCTCGCCGTCGAGCTCGATGCCGAACCACCGGCGGAACGTCGGCGAGTCCCGGCGCAGGTCGACGGCGACGTCGAACAACCGGCCGCGCGTGCAGCGGACCAGCTTCGCTTCCTCCGCCGGCGGCGCCTGGAAATGCAGCCCGCGCAGCGTGCCCCGCTTGGGGTTGACCGACATGCTGCACTGGACGCCGACCGGCTCCAGGCCGTGCGCCCGGAAGGTCGCCTCGCAATAGGTGCGCGCGAAGCTGCCGCGCTCGTCGACCTGCGGCTGCAGCTCGACCTGCATCACGCCGGCTATGGGCGTCGGCAGCAGCTTCACGGCAGCACCTGCAGATGCGGTATGGGCACGACGAACCGGCCGCCCCAGGCGCGAATACCCTCGAGGTTGCGCATGATCTCGTCGCGCAGGTTCCAGGGCAGGATCAGGAGATAATCGGGCCGCGCCTCGAAGATCGCCTCGGGCGCGCGGATCGGCAGATGGCTGCCCGGCGTCAGTCGCCCCTGCTTGTGGATGTTGCGGTCGACGACGAACGCGATGTCCTGCGGCCCGACGCGGCAGGTGTTGAGCAGGGTGTTGCCCTTGGCCGCCGCGCCGTAGGCGACTACCCGATGGTTCCCTTGACGGGCGGCCGCCAGGAAATTCACGAGCTCACGGCAGACGACCTCTACTCTGGCCCCGAAATCGTCATAGGTCGAGAGCTTGTCGAGGCCCGCCGCTGTTTCCGCCTGCCGCACCGCGGCCGCGCTGGGGCCCTCGGCGCGATCGCTGTCGCGGGGCGTCGCCAGGACTCTGAGCGAGCCGCCGTGGGTCGGCAGCTGCTCCACGTCGAAGATCCGGAGGCCGTGCTCGGCGAACAGCCGCTCGACCGGGCGTAAGGAGAAGTAGCAGAGATGCTCGTGGTAGATCGTGTCGAACTGGGTCTCCTCGATGAGCCGCAGGAGGTGCGGGAACTCGACCGACAGCACGCCCGACGGCTTCAGCAGCGCCGCCATGCCGGCGACGAAATCGTGCAGGTCCGGTACGTGGGCGAGCACGTTGTTGGCGACGACGAGATCGGCGGCCACGCCGCGATCGCGGAGCGCCGCCGCCGCCGCGCGACCCATGAAGCAGACCTCGGTCGGGATTCCGGCGGCTCGGGCGACGGCGGCCACGTTGGCGGCGGGCTCGATCCCGAGGCACGGAATGCCCATCGCCACGAAGTGCTGCAGCAGGTAGCCGTCGTTGCTCGCGACCTCGACCACCATCGAGCGGTTGTCGAGCCCGAAGCGCGCGGCGGCGTCGAGCGCAAACCGGCGGGCGTGCTCGACCCACGACGCGGCATAGGAGGAGAAATAGGCGTAGTCGCCGAAGATCTCCTGCGGGCTGACGACCGCCTCGACCTGCACCAGCAGGCAGTCGTTGCAGACCCGCGCATGGAGCGGAAAGCGCGGCTCCGGTTCGCGCAGCTGCTCGGGCCGCAGGAAGGCGTTGGCGAGCGGCATGCTGCCGAGGTCGACGAAGGTCCGCGTCAGCGGCGCGCGGCAGAGGCGGCAGGCCGGCGCGGCGCTCATGCCAGGGCCTCGTAGCTCGCGATCTGCGCCAGGGTGAAGGCGCGCATGGCCGTGCCGTTGCGATGCGCCGCATACCAGTCCGCGGTCCAGGCGGTTGCCGCCGCGAAGTCCAGGCGCGAGTGCCAGCCGAGCGTGGCTGCGGCCTTGGCCGCCGACAGCCGCAGCGTCTTGGCCTCGTGGTACGCCGCGGCACCCGCTGGTCGCCAGCCCGGATGGTCGTTGAAGCGCGCAACGAAGGCATCGACGACGTCGGTGACCGGCCGGCACGCCTGGTCCGCGGGTGCGAAGTTCAGCGCCGACGGCGCCCGCATGGGGTCCGCCGCCAGCTGCTCGATGAAGGCAAGGTAGCCGGCGAGCGGATCGAGGACGTGCTGCCAGGGTCGCACGGCATCGGGATGGCGCAGCGTTACCGGCGTCCCCGATCCCAGGGCACGCACGAGATCGGGAACCAGCCGTTCGTCCGACCAGTCGCCGCCGCCGATGACGTTGCCGGCGCGCGCCGTGGCGAGTCCGATGCCCTTCGCCGCGTAGCGCTCGCGGTAGGCATCGACCGCGAATTCCGCCGCCGCCTTCGAGGCGCCGTAGGGTTCATTGCCGCCGAGCGGGTCGTCTTCGACGAAGCTGCGGCCGGAATCGGCGTTGGCATAGACCTTGTCCGTCGTGACGATCAGCGCCGCCTTGAGCGAGGGCAGGGCGAGCCCGGCCTGCAAGACATGGACCGTGCCCATCAGGTTGGTGGCGAAGGTCCCGATGGGATCGCGGGCGCCGACAGGCACCAAAGACTGCGCCGCCATGTGAACCAGAATCTCCGCGTCGTCGGCCATCGCCAGCCCCAGTAACGGCTCGAACGTCGTGACGTCGCAGAGGCGATGCTGCAGCGACTCCCAGGGCGACAGCAGATCGAACAGATTCGGATCGGTCGGCGGCGGCAGGGCCATGCCGGTGACCTGCGCGCCCAACCGCTCCAGCCACAGGCACAGCCAGGAACCCTTGAAGCCCGTATGCCCGGTGACGAGGACGCGACGGTGGCGCCAGAAGCTCAAGCCCACACCTTCCAGGGCGGGCTGTCGCCGGCCCACAGATCCTCCAGCAGCAGCCGGTCGCGCATGGTGTCCATCGGCTGCCAGAATCCGTCGTGGCGGAACGCGGCGAGCTCGCCGGCGGCGGCGAGCCGCTCGAGCGGTTCCTGCTCCCAGACCGTGTCATCGCCGGCGATCGCCTCGAGGACCGCGGGCGAGAGCACGAAGAAGCCGCCGTTGATGAAGCCCTCGCTCGCCGGCTGCTTTTCGTGGAACGCGCGCACCCGCTCGCCGGCCAGCTCGACCGAGCCGAAGCGCGCCGGCGGCCGCACCACGGTCATCGTCGCCTTGCGGCCATGGGCCCGGTGGAAGGCGATGCTCGCGGCGATGTCGACGTTGCTGAGCCCGTCGCCGTAGGTCATGCAGAACGGCTCCTGCTTGTCGAGATGCGCGGCGATGCGCTTCAGGCGGCCGCCCGTCATCGTCGTCTCGCCGGTGTCGACCACCGTCACGCGCCAGCCGAGCGGCTGCCGGCGGTCCAGATACTCGATGCGGTTCCGGCCGAGGTCGAAGCGGACGTCGGACTGATGCAGGGCCAGGTTGGCGAAATACTCCTTGATCATGTAGCCGCGGTAGCCGGCGCAGACGATGAAATCGTCGATCCCGTGATGGGCATAGATGCTCATGATGTGCCACAGCATCGGCCGCCCGCCGATCTCGACCATCGGCTTCGGCCGCGCCGCCGTCTCCTCGAGCAGGCGCGACCCGCGTCCGCCGGCCAGGATCACCGCTTTCATGCGTCGCATTCCTTCATGGCTGCGTCACCGGACCGGCCAGGGCCGCCTGCCGGGCGACCGCCTCGAAGTTGCGCACCCAGCGCTCGGTCTGGCCCAGCGGATGCGCCCGGATCCGCGCCCGCATGCCCTGCCGCAGCTCGCGGCGCCGCTCGCGGTCGGCGGCCAACCGCACCGCGATCTCGACATACTGGTCGGGCGTGCGGGCGCAGAGATCGCCGAGGCCCGCATTGGTCAGGTTGCTGAAGCTCAGGCGCTCGAAGAACGCCGGCCCCACCAGCGTCACCGTGGGCACGCCCATCCACAGGCTCTCGCAGGTGGTCGTGCCGCCGGTGTGCGGGGCCGTATCGAGCGCGACGTCGATGCGGTTGTAGTGCGGCATGTGCGCGCCGCGGACGGCGGCGAACTCCAGCCGGTCGGCGGCGACGCCGTGGCGCTCGAAGGCCTCGCCGATGTTGCGCCGGAAGGCGGCCGAGCCGCCTTCCGGGCGGATGAAGAGAAAGCGCGACTCCGGCACCTGCGTCATCACCCGCGCCCACAGCGCCATCAGGTCCTCGGACAGTTTATAGGGATTGTTGGCCGTCCCGAAGGTGATGTGGCCGGCGCGCTCCTCGGGGATCCCCGGCTCGATCCTGATCTCGTCGTGGAAGCCGAGGCGCCCGAGGCAGACCCAGCTCTCGGGCATGAGGAACGGCCGCTCCATCAGCAGCTTCGAGTCCTGCGGCTTGAGATAGGGATCGACGAGGATGTAATCGATCTCGGCGAGGCCCGCCGAATGCGGATAGCCGAGCCAGCTCACCTGCACCGGCGCCGGCCGGTGTGCCATGATCTGCAGGCGGTTGTAGCGCGTCGTCCCGCCGAGTTCGACCAGGATGTCGAGCGCGTCGGCGGCCATGCGTTCGGCGACGTCCTGGTTGCCCAGGTCGGCCATCAGGCGGAACTCGGCGACGTTCTTGGCGATGTGCGCCTGCACCGCGTCGGGCGGCAGCGGGTAGAAGGAGTAGCAGTAGATCTCCACGCTCGCGCGATCATAGTGCTCGATGATCGGCAGCGCGAAATAGCTCACGGGGTGGTTGCGGAGATCCGACGACATCAGGCCGATCCGGAGCTTGCGTCCGCCGGAGGGGCGGGCCGGCCGCGGCGGCAGGGCGCGCACGCGCGCGCTGACCGTGCGGCCCCAGGCGCGGTGGTAGTCGACGAGGGTATAGCGGTCCGCCAGCGTCCGCACGCGTCCCAGCTGGTTGTGCAGGGCGCCGATGTTGTCGGTCTTGATCCAGTAGTCGTAGAGCTTCTCGCGCGGCCCGAGCTTCTCGGCATGGCGGAAGTCGGCGGTGCGCAGGAAGGCGCCCTGGAGATCGTCGACGCATTCGACCGGCGGCGTGGCGGCATCGACCAGCGGTGCGGCGATGGCGTGGGCCTCGTCGATGAACTTGCCCTCGTCGTCGTAGCGGCTTTCCATCAGCACGCGGCACAGCTGTGCCGCCAGGCGGACGTCCTTCGGGCGCAGTTCGAGCGCCCGCCGCAGCGCCTGGTTCGCCGTCTTGTGGTCGCCCAGCGACAGCGAGCAGAGGCTGGCATAGAGCTGCAGCGTGCGGACATCGTCCGGCTGCTGCCTGAGAATCAGTTCATAGGTCTGCCGCGAATCCTGCAGCCGCCCGAGGCGCCGCTCCACGGCACCGCGTAGCCGCAGATAGCCGAGCGATCCCGGCCGCAGCGCCAGGGCCCGCTCGACGTCGCGCGCCGCCTCCGGGATGCGCCCGGCGTTGTAGAGGGCGATGGCGCGGTCGTGAAAGGATTCAGGATTGCGCGCGTCGAGCATGATGGCGCGTCCCAGATGCGCCAGCCCCTCGTCGGTCTTGCTGGCTTCGCACAGCGTGGCGCCCAGCAGCCGGATCGTGTCGGCCTCCTTCGGCGCCAGCTGCAGCGCCTTGCGGTACGCCTCGACCGCGCGGTCATGCTCCCTCCGATCGCGATGCACGTTGCCGAGGTTGATCCAGGGACTGTGGACCTTGCGGTTGAGCTTCGCGGCCTTCTCGAAGGCGGCGATGGCGTCGGCGAGGCGGCCCTGGCGCTTCAGGGCGACACCCAGCGCGTTGACGACGCGCCAGTCCTTGGGCGCCTGACTCAGCAGCGCCTCCGCCTCGGCTTGCGCGCCCGCGGGATCGTTGGCGTCGAGCAGCAGGCGCACCAGGGAGAAACGGAGGTCGGTCCGTTGCGGCGCCGCGGCGATGGCGCTGCGGTAGTGCAGCACCGCCTCCGGCCGCCGTCCCAGGCGCTCGGCCAGGCGGGCTGCCCGTTCGCCGGCGGCGAGGTTGCGGGCGTCCGCGGCCAGCGCCTGCTCGCAGAGCGCATAGGCGGCGCCGAAGTCGCCGGAGGTCTCGCGATCGGCGGCTGCCTTGATCAGGTCGTCAACGCCTTGCATCGGGGCCGCCATCGCGACGCTGCCGCCTTTCTCTCCGCAGCGGAACCGGGCGGGAGCATTGCGTATGCCGCATGGCTTTGCAATGCTCCCGGCGTCGCTTGCGCCGGCCGGGGTCGAAATCGATGGAGATGCATCAGGTCCGCTACTTCATGGCGCTGGCGGAAACGCGCAACTTCACCAAGGCGGCCGAGAAATGCAACGTCTCTCAACCCTCGCTGACACGCGCCATCAAGGCGCTGGAGGACGAGGTCGGCGGCATCCTCTTGCACCGCGAAAGGAACAACACGCACCTGACCGAGCTCGGCCAGCTGCTGCTGCCGCATATCGAGCGGGCCTGGGTCAGCGCCGAGGCGGCGAAGACCACGGCCAAGAGCCTGCTCAGCCTGAAGGACGCCCCGTTGAAGCTGGGTGTCATGTGCACGATCGGTCCGCTCCGCTTCGGCGGCTTCCTCAACCGCTTCCACACGCAGCATCCCGGCGTCCGCCTGTCGCTGATCGAGCGGACGCCGAGCCAGCTCTCCGACATGCTCGACCGCGGCGAGCTCGACGTCGCCATCATGGCGCAGCCGGACCCGTTCGACGAGCGCTTCCGTCCCGAGCCCCTCTATGGCGAGCGCTTCGTCGTCGCCTTCGCGCCGGGCCACCGGTTCGCGCAATTGAACGCCGTCCGCATGGCCGACATGGACGGCGAGAGCTATCTCGTGCGCATCAACTGCGAGTTCTTCGAGCGGCTGAAGGAGGCGCGCATGGCCTCCGGCGCCGAACTGCAGTACGCCTACCAGAGCGAGCGCGAGGACTGGATTCAGGTGATGGCCCTGGCCGGGCTCGGCATCTGCTTCACCCCGGCCTTCTCGCCGCTCGTGCCGGGCCTGATGACGCGGCCGATCATCGAGCCGGAGGTGGCGCGAACCGTCTCGCTCGTCACCGTGGCCGGCCGCCGCCACACGGCGCCGCTCGCCGTCCTCGTCCGCGCCCTCAAGGCCTATCGCTGGCCCGAGTCGCCCGCCGCCGGCGCCTGAAAGAATTCCGCATCCGACGAGAGCTTTCTTCCCTCCGGGGTGAGGAAGAAATTCGGCGATCCTGGAATAATTCGAGAAAATCGACCGTTGTTTAGGACGACATCCGATTACGGCTCAAACGCCCCGTGGTCATCCTGCCGCAATCCGCAGTGTCCGACCCGCCTGATCAGGCAATCGAGAGGGTCGAAGCGTGGATTCGCGATCGCGCGGCGCCCGGCGGTCCCGTCGTCGTCCTGTTCGAGCAGAGAAACGTGCGGGAATATCGCATCGACGAGATCGAGTCTCTCGACCGACGCCGTCGCCATTTGCTCCTTGCGCAGCATGGCTCGTTCGATTTCAACGGCGTGGCTCGTCGCGTGCCGCCCGGGATCGTGATGCGGGTCCTGATTCCCGCCGCCGAAATCCTGAGAGCGGCCATCGAAGCCAACATCTGGATCGACGGCAGGCCCGTCTTCAAGCGGCCGCTGAGCGAGCGGGAAAAGGCCATCGCCCACCGGATCGGGCAGGTCGGGTGGACGAACGAAACGCTGGGCTAGAGCGTGCCCGGTCCGCTGCGATAACTGCCTCGGTGATGCCTCGCGGCGAAAGCTCACGACGCAACGATGCCGAAGTCCCTCTGACTTGATTCCGCCGCGAAAGCGGGGGCCCAGGGGCAAGCACGTGCCGTGCCCCCTGGCCCCCCGCTTGCGCGGAGGAATCACAGGAGTTTTTAGATGGAAGGAGCGAGGCAGCCGATTCCACCGCTTCAAACACCGCTCTATGACGGCACGTCGGACCAGGGTGCGGGCGGCGCTCCGCCGACACAGGCCGACGACGACGGGACGCCCGACCAGGGAACGGGCGACAACTGAACGCGTCGAGCTCTCCTTGAGATACGAACGGGGCGCTTGCCGCGCCCCGTTCACTTTGGCGTCAATGGGCGCTTCGAGACCAACCGGCCTTGCCAGAATGCGCTGACCACTGCCCCGTCAATGTCCGGGCAGGTCGTCGGGCGAGGCGGTGCTGCCGGGCCCGAGGGCGCGCTGCATCAGGATGGAGTCGGTCCAGCGGCCGAACTTGAGGCCCACGTTCGGCAGCAGCCCCACCTGGCGGAAATCGTAGGCTTCGTGCAGCTGGATCGAGGGCCGGTTGGCGCCGTCGATGTAGGCGATCATCTGCCGATAGCCGGCCTCCGCGCAGGCCGCGATCAGGGCCGGCAGCAGGCGGCGCCCGACTCCGGCATGCAGGTGGTCCTTGTGGACATAGATCGAGTGCTTGACCGTGTAGCGGTAGGCCGGCCGTTTGCGGAAGGGAACCGCATAGGCATAGCCGACGACCGCGCCGTCGAGGTCGGCGACGAGATGCGGCAGCCGGCGCTTCAGCATGTTCTTGCGGCGTCGCTTGATGTCCTCGGGGTGCAGCGGCTCGCTCTCGTAGGCGCCGAGTCCGTGCTGAACGTGATGGCTGTAGATGGCGATCATGGCGGGGACGTCGGCTTCGGTGGAGGGACGGATGTCGATGGTCGAGACGCGATCGGACATGGGTTCCCCTGCATTGCTCTCGTCGCGCGGCTTGCGGGCGCCGCCGGCGACATCGGCCGGGCGATTGCGCCGCGCCGATGCCGACTTTACCATCCTCGCCATGATCATCGATGGCCTCGTCGAGGCGCCGCGGACAGGCATCTGCGGCCCTCGGCCCCGTGACGCACGTAGAGAGGGAACATGGAATCCGATTTTCAAGCCATCGAGCGCCGAATCGGCGAACTGACCAAGGCGGATGAAGAGGCGCTGGGACGCATCGTCGGCATCGCCGCGGTCGTGGCCCTGCTGCCGGGAACCGGGGCCGTGACGGTGCCGGCGGCGAAGGCGGTCATCGCGGAACTCATGCGATACGTCGTCGGCGCCGGGCCGGAGGTGGCGGACATCGCCATCAGGACGGCCCATGTCGTGACCGCCGCCGCGCAGAAGGCAGCGGGGCCTCCCGACACTTAGCCGAGGCGTTGGCGCAGCTCTGCCGGCAGGCCTTCGAGACCTGGGCCGGCATGATGCGGGGCGGCCTTCGTCGCAGCCGGCATGCCGGGCAAGCCCGCCCAGGCGCTCGCGCTGCTGGTGATGTCGTCGATCGAAGGCCTGCTCCTGATCGCCCGCGCCAATCGGGACTGCAGCGGCCTCTCGACAGTGGCGGCCGAGCTCGAGCGGGTCGTGGCCGCCGAGCTGCCGCGGCGCAGCCGCGCTGCCATCCCGGTCACCGGCAGCCACATCAAGCGACAGCGCAGCAGCTAATCCTCATCGGACCCCGATTTTCCGTCCAGATCATGGTAGGCTTCGTTCTGCTCTGCCGAGGTCACGACGAATGGATTGGCAAGGAGCACCATCAGTGGCCGATTTGTGGGAAAATGAGCCAGACTTAGAACAGCTGCGGCGCGCACATAGCTTGCTGCGCAGCAATCCGGCTCAAGCACTTCTAGCGCTGAAGGCGCTGGCTGAGCGCGGATCGACAATGAGCATGTTGTACATTGGGGAAGCGTACGACGAAAAAGGTGCGGCAACGACGGACCTAACGCGGGCTGCTGAGTGGTACAGCCGTGCGGCAGATCGTGGTTCAACGCTCGGCCGCTATAAACTTGGCAGGGTATATCTTGACTTAGAGAGATATGGCGAAGCGCGGCAAATGTTCGAGATGGGCGTCTCGGAAAACTATGCGCCATCGATGAACATGCTGGGAATGATGTATATGAAAGGTATCGGCATCAATAGAGATGTAAGCAGAGCGCGGCCCCTATTTGAAAGATCCGCTTCCCTCGGTCATGTATTCGCAAAAAGAAATCTCGCAGCCATATTCCTCAGAGGCACTTTTGGGATACTCCAATTCTTGAGAGGTATTTATTTATTTCAGTGTTTAAAGATATTCTTACCATCGTGCGAACTGACCCACGGAGCGAGCGGCTTAGCTAGGAGCAGGCGGCTTAACAAGGGGCCGGTTCCCTTTTCGAGACGCCTCGGCTGACGTGCCGTCCTGCCC
>JBKOWC010000066.1:0-4271 GCA_046724215.1 Pseudomonadota bacterium
GCGATCTCGTGCGGCGTGCCCATCGCCAGCATGGCGCCGCGATCGAGGACGGCGATGCGATCGGCAAGGCGGAAGACGATCTGCATGTCATGCTCGATGAGCACGATGGTCATGCCGTGCGTCCGGTGCAGGCGCTGCATCAGCTCGGCGATCGCCTCGGTCTCCTGGTCGCCCATGCCGGCGGTCGGTTCGTCGAGCAGCAGCAGCTTGGGGCGCAGCGCCAGCGCCATGCCGATCTCGACGGCCCGCTGGTCGCCATGCGAGAGCTCGCCGACGAGGCGGTCGATCTTGTCGGCCAGGCCGACCATGGCGGCGAGCTCGTCGACGCGCGCGACGTTGGCGGCGGTCTCGGCGCGCGACAGCCAGGGGCGCAGGCGGAAGCCGCCGGCCACCTCGACGCCGATGCAGAGGTTCATGCCGACCGTCAGCTCCGGGCAGATCTCGGTGATCTGGAAGGTCCGCGCCATGCCGCGGGCGACGCGCCGTTCCGGGACGAGGCCGGTGACGTCCTCGCCGTCGAAGACGATGCTGCCGGCGGTCGGCCGGAAGAGGCCGCTGATCAGGTTGAAGACGGTAGACTTGCCGGCGCCGTTGGGGCCGATGATGGCCTGGAAGACGCCGGCCTCGACGGCGAGCGAGACCTCCTTCACCGCCACCAGGCTGCCGAAGCTCTTCGACAGGCCGCGGATCTCGAGCAGGCTCATGCGGCGCGCCGGGCCCGGATCATGCCGAGGATGCCGCGCGGGAAGAACAGCACGACGAGCACGAAGAAGAGGCCGATGAAGGACATCCAGTTCTCCGTCTCGCTGGAGACGTAGTCCTGCAGCGCGACGAAGATGGCGGCGCCGATGAGCGGACCCCAGAACGAGCGCATGCCGCCGAGCACGGCCATGATCACGAAGTTGCCCGACTGGTCCCAGCGCAGCGCGCGCGGATCGACGAAGTTGTTGATGAGAGCATAGAGCGTGCCGGCGACGCTGACGAAGAAGCAGGAGATGACCCAGGACATCCAGATGTGGCGGTCGACGGGGATGCCGAGGAAGCGGGCGCGCCGCTCGTTCTCGCGGATCGCCAGCAGCGTGCGGCCGAAGGGCGAGCGCAGCAGCAGCGCCATGGCGCCGACGCAGAGCGCGAAGATGGCGAGCGCGAAATAGTAGAACGCCTTGTCGTTGCCGGCGATATCGAGCGTGCCGATGCCGAAATCGATCGGCAGGCGGCGCCAGCCGGTGAGGCCGTCGTCGCCGCCGGTGACGGAGTTCCAGCGGAAGGCGATGAAATAGAACACCTGGCCGAAGGCGATCGTCACCATGGCGAAGTAGACGCCGCGCAGGCGCGCGATCAGCGGGCCGATGAGGGCCGCGGCGACCGTGCCGACGAGGACGCCGACGAGCATGCCGAGGGCGGTGTTCGGCACCAGATAGCGCAGCGTCATGCCCACGCCGTAGGCGCCGAGCCCGAAATAGGCGGCATGGCCGAAGGACAGCACGCCCGTGTAGCCGAGCAGGAAATTGAGCGCCATGGCGGCCAGCCCGGCGACGACCACGCGGCTGGCAAGCTCCGTGTAGCCGTGCACGTACTGCATCCAATAGGGCATGGTCAGCAGGACCAGCCAGACCGCCGCATCGCCGGCATGCCGGGGAAGTTTGAGCGACGCCATCAGAACCGTCCCTCCTCGCCCAAGAGGCCGCGCGGCCGCACCAGCAGCACCAGCCCCATCATCACGTACATCACGGCCTCGCTCGCCGAGGGGACGAACACGGTCGCGACGCCCGAGGCGACGCCGATCAGGAGGCCGCCGAGGAGCGTGCCCGGCAGGCTGCCGAGACCGCCGACGATGATGGCGACGAAGCTCGGCATGATCAGCGAACTGCCGATCGTCGGCTGCAGCCCCAGCATGCCGGCGGCGAGCACGCCGGCGAGGCCGGCGAGGTAGATGCCGAGGCCGAAATTCAGGTTGCGGAGCAGGCGCACGTTGACGCCGAGCACGGACACCGTCTCGAGGTCGAGGGTCCCGGCGCGGATGCGCATGCAGAGACGCGTATGGTTGAGGATGACGAACAGCCCGCCGACGACGAGGCCGACCAGCACGACCATGAACACGCGGTAGCCCGTGAGGAAGAAGAAATCGCGGCTCAAGGGCGTCGTCAGGATCGCCGGCACCTGATAGGGCAGGCTCTGCGCCCCCCAGATGAAGCGGGTGCCGTCCTCGAACATGAAGGCGAGGCCGAAGGTCAGCAGCAGGCTGTAGAGCGGATCGCGCCCGTACAGCCGGCGGATGAGCAGGCGCTCGACGACGAGCCCGATGGCGGCCGTGAGCACGGGCGCCACGAGCAGCGCGCCCCAGAAGCCGACATAGGGTATCAGCATGTAGGCGATGTAGCCGCCGATGGCGAGAAAGCCGCCGTGGGCGAAGTTGATCACGCCGGAGAGATTCATGATGAGCGAGAGGCCGAGCGCCATGAGGGCGTAGAAGGCGCCGATGATCAGCCCGTTGAAGATGTTGAAGACGATGAGCTGCGTCATCGGGCGATCGCGCTCATGGGAGTCTGACCCCTTTTCTCTTGGAACGCTTGCATGGCGATCCTGCGTCCTTCGACGGACTCAGGATGAGGAAGGGTTTCAATGGCACAAAGAACGATCCTCATCCCGAGCTTGTCGAAGGACGCCCGGCGCCGATCCCAGTGTCCTAAATCCCCCGCCCGCGAGGGGCGGGGGAATGTGCTCTTCCCGGGTTTCAACGGGGAACGGTCAGGCCGGCCACTTCATCTGGCAGCCGGTGTCGGCGACCGGCAGGGCCGCGTCGACGCCCTTGACCAGCTGGTCGACGACGAAGAGGTCCTCGGGATCCTTGGCGCCCTGCGACTGGGCGTGGCCGACGAAGAGCGTGGGCATCAGCTGGTTGTCGCCCTCGCGATAGAACGTCTCGTTCGGCATCAGCGCGATCTCCGGCGGCAGCTTGAAGCCCTGCAGCGCCTTGGCCATCGCGACGGCCTCGAGCGACTTGGCGGTGTTGGCCGCCAGCGCGCAGGTCCAGATCGCGGCGAAGCCGAACCAGGTACGCGCCGTCGGCACATGTCCGCCGGACTTGGCGCGGATCGCCGACACGAAGTCGGCGACATGCGGCACGTTGGGCTGGTTCCAGTACCACTCGAACACCCAGTTGCCGATGCGCGCCTCGGGCGGCAGGCCGATCATCACCTCCAGCTCCTGCTGGGCGCCGGCGAGATGGAACTTCTGGTCGAGGCCGAACTGCACGGCCTGCTTGAGCGCGTTCACGGCGTCGTCGCCGGCCTGGAGGAAGAGGATGACGTCGGGCGAGGCGGCCTGCGCCTTGATCAGATAGGAAGAAAAGTCGGTGGTGCCGAGCGGCGTCAGGTCGGCGCCCAGCTCGGTGCCGCCGGCCTTCTTGAGGCTGGCCTCGAAGCCCTGCTGCAGGGTGTGGCCGAAGGCGTAGTCGGGCGTGAGGAAGTACCACTTCTTGCCGAACTTATCGAGGAGCACCTGGGAGATCGAGTTGGTCTCCATGCGCGTCGTGTTGCAGACGCGGAAGACGTTCCAGTGGCAGGTCTTGCCGGTGACGGCGTCGGTGTGGCCGCCGGGAACCACGTGGAGGACGCCCTTCTCGTTGCTGACCTCGGCGATGGCCAGCGAGAGCGCCGAGTTGATGTTGCCGACGAGGAAATTGACGTTGTCGCGCTCGATCAGCTTGCGCGCCTTCTGCACGGCGGTGCCGGCATCGCCGCTGGTCGAATCCTCGAACAGCAGCTCCGCCTGACGGCCCTGGATGCCGCCGGCGGCGTTGATCTGCTCGATGGCGAGTTGCGCGCCGGTCAGCTCGTTCTTGCCGAGGGCGGCGTAAGTGCCGGTGAGCGGATTGTCGAGGCCGATCTTGACCGTGTCGGCGGCGCGGGCGCTGAAGACGAAGGGGGCGGCGACTTGCGCGGCGCCGAGCGCCAGTCCGGCCTTGATCAGGGTGCGCCGGCCAGCCGGCCGGTGAAGAATCTCGTGGGCCATGCAGCTTCCTCCTCAGATTATGGTCTGGATCTTGCCGACGCTCTCCCCGCGCACCTGTCCCGTTCGGGCAGGTGCTGCATCGATTATCGTTCGCATCCGCATCATCACGTGGCCGGATGCAAAACGCAACAATGCATCTGGGTCGATCACGTGCGGTTGAAGGAGCGGCCGCGGCCGCTCGCGCCATGGTGGTAGGAAGGCTAGCCGAGCGCCGGCTCCAGCCGATCCATCGCCGCCGACAGCCGCTCGCCGCTTGC
>JBKOWC010000096.1:0-9448 GCA_046724215.1 Pseudomonadota bacterium
GGGCTATTGCCACTGCGAATCCTGCCGCGCCTGGTCGGCGGGCCCGGTCAACGCGTTCATGCTGTGGCCACCGGCGTCGGTGAAGGTCACGCGGGGCGCCGAGCACCTGGGGACCTACGCCAAGACGGCGGCCAGCGAGCGCCAGTTCTGCCGGAAATGCGGCGGCCACCTGATGACCAACCACCCCGGCTTAGGGCTGGTCGACGTCTCTGCCGCGACCCTTCCGACGGTGTCGTTCAAGCCGGGCGTCCACGTGAACTATGCCGAGACGGTCCTGCGCATGAAGGACGGCCTGCCCAAGCTGAAGGATTTCCCGGCCGAGCTTGGCGGTTCAGGCGTGACTGTTCCGGAATAGGCTTCTCCCGCACCCGTTTTTCCCATGCTTCGCTCCGCACCGAAGCAGGGGAGGGATGCCTTGCCCGGCATCCTGGCGAGAGCGGATTATCGGGTCGGCGCACACGAACGAAGAGCTTGAGACCATGACGGCCCGGAACCTGCTCGCGGCCACCGCCGCGCATGCCGCTCGCTATATCGAAACGGTGAACTCGCGCCCGGTGGCGACGACGGCTTCGCTCGCCACCCTGCGCTCGCAGCTGGCCAAGCCGCTGCCCGAGGCGCCCACGCCGGCGGAACAGGTCATCGAGGAGCTCGTGCGCGACACCGACGGCGGCATCCTCGGGTCGACCAGCGGCCGCTTCTTCGGCTGGGTGACCGGCGGCACGCTGCCGGTCGCCCTGGCGGCCGACTGGCTGACCTCCGCCTGGGACCAGAACGGGGCATCGAACCTCACCGCGCCGGCCGAGGCGGTCGTCGAGGAGGTGTGCGGCGCGTGGGCCAAGGAGCTGCTGGGCATTCCGGCGTCGGCATCCTTCGCCTTCGTCACGGGCACGCAGATGGGGCACGCGACCGCCTTTGCCGCCGCCCGACACAAGCTGCTGGGGAACCGCGGCTGGGACGTCGAGGCGGACGGGCTTTCAGGGGCGCCGCCGCTGCGCGTCCTGACGACGGAGAACCGCCACGAATCGATCATTCGCGCCGTGCGGCTTCTCGGCATCGGGGCCAGGGCGATCGCCTGCCTGGCCGGCGACAATCACGGCCGGATGAATACCCGCGAACTGGACCGCGTGCTGAGGCAAGCGGCGGACGTGCCGACCATCGTCAGCCTGCAGGCCGGCGACCTCAACACCGGCACCTTCGATCCCTTCGAGGAGGCCTGCCGGATCGCGCATGCGCACGGCGCCTGGGTCCATGTCGACGGCGCCTTCGGCCTGTGGGCGGCCGCCAGCCCGAGATACCGGCACCTTCTGGACGGCGCGGACAAGGCCGACTCCTGGGCGACGGACGGCCACAAGTGGCTGAACCTGCCGTTCGATTGCGGGCTCGTCTTCGTCGCCGACGCGGCCGCGCATCGCGGCGCCTTTGCCCAGAGCGCCAGCTATTCGGTGCCGACCGAGGACCTGCGCAACCAGAAGGACTGGAACCCCGAATGGTCGCGGCGCGGTCGCGGCTTTACGGCCTACGCGGCGATCCGCGCGCTCGGCCGTTCCGGCATCGCCGAGATCGTCGACCGCTGCTGCGCCCTTGCCGATCGACTGGTGACCGGCATCGGCGGCCTGGCGGGGGCGGAAATCGTCGCCCGGCCGATCATCAACCAGGGGCTCGTCCGTTTTCTCGCGCCGGACGGCAATCACGACCGCCGGACGGACGCTGTGATCAGGCGCATCCAGGCGAACGGCGTGGCCTGGTTCGGCGGCGCCACCTGGCGGGGGATGCGCGTCATGCGCATCTCCGTCTGCAACTGGGCGACGACGGATCGCGACGTCGACGCGAGCGTCGCCTCGGTACGCGCGGCGATGGCCGAAGCGGGCGGCTGATCGGCCTTCGGACGGCTTCAGATGGCGCGCAGGCCGACTTCGGCGGGCACGGGCTGCAGATGCCGGTGCGACGACGACCGGGCGCGCGGGTGCGGGATCGGCTGCAACGGGCGCAGCCGGAGCGTGCGCGTGTAGAAGCCCTCGAGGGCGGGGCTGCTGCCGATGCCGATGACCGTGGTGCCGGCCAGCTCGCTGGTGATGATCGACCGCAGCACGCGGCAATGTTCCTCGTTCATGCCGAGCGCGGTGTCCTCGAAGAAGACCCAGAGCGGCGCGTGCACGAGCAGCCGCGCCAGCGCCAGCCGCTGCTGCTCGTCGGTCGTGAGGGCCTTGTCCCAGCGCTCCTTCTCGTCGAGCTTGGCGATGAGCCGTTCGAGACCGACGCGCTTGAGGGCGGCGCACACGGCATCCTCTTCGAAGCCGTCGGCCTGTTCCGGATAGGTGACGACGGCGCGCAGCGTCGTGAACGGCAGGTAGGGTCGCGGCGGCATGAACATGACCTGGTCCGGCGGCGGCAGCAGGATCGTGCCGCTGCCGGACGGCCACAGGCCGGCGACGGCGCGCAGCAGCTCGCTGCGGCCGGAATCCGAGCAGCCGGAGATGAGGACGTGCTCGCCGGGCTCCACCTCGATGAGCGGCCGCTCGAAGGCGGCGGCGCCCTCCGGCAGCTGGATGCTGAGGTTGGCGAAGGCGAGCGCGCCGTCCGGATGATAGTCGACGGTGATGCGGCCGGCATCGTCGGCGGGGATGTTGAGCCGGAGAAGGCCTTCGCGGAAGCTGACGACGCGGTACAGGGTCGCGCGCCAGTCGGCGATGCTCGAGAAGTTGTCGACGAACCAGCGCAGCGCCGTCTGCACCTGGTTGAAGGCCCCGACCACCATCATCAGCCCGCCGAGCGAGAGATCGCCGCGGATGTAGCCGGGCAGCGCGACGAGGACGGGCACGACCAGGGCGAGCCAGCCATAGCCGGAGGTGACCCAGGTGAGGCGGGCCAGGCCGTTGGCGAGCTGGCGCGAGAGGCTGATGACCCGGCCCATGGAGGCGGCCGCGGTCCGGCGCTCGTCGGTCTCGCCGCCATGGATGGCGATGGCCTCGGCGCTCTCATGGACGCGGACCACGGCAAAGCGGAAATCCGCCTCGCGAGCATAGCGCTCGGCGTTCAGGCGGATGAGCGGGCGGCCGACCATCCAGGCCAACCAGGACCCGGCCGCGGCATAGCCCAGGGCGCACCAGAGCATGTAGCCGGGGATCGTGAAGAAGGTGCTGTGGTCGAGCGTGAAATGAATTCCGCTCGACAGGATCCAGAGCACACCGGCGAAGCTGCAGAGGATCAGGGTCGATTGCAGCAGCCCGAAGGCGAGCGAGGCCGACAGCTCGGCCAGCTGGCGGGCGTCCGCCTGCATGTACTGGTCCGGATTGACCCCGGCGTCCCCGGCATGGGCCAGCAGGTAGGGTCGCTTCGGGGCCAGCCACTTGTCCAGCAGGTCGTGGGTGAGCCACTCGCGCAGCTGGATCTTGATCATCTCCTGCAGCCAGGTCTGCCCGACCACGAGAATGAGGAGGCCGCCGACGATGACAAGGAAGAGGCCGAGCTGGCCGCCGAGATCGGCGAACGAGCGATGCTCGATGGTGTCGTAGAAGGCGCCGTTCCAGGCGTTCAGCTTGATCTGTCCGTAGGCGACCGCGCAGACGACGATGACGAGCGCGAAGGCGAGAACGCCGAGCCGCAGCCGATGGCCGGAGACACCAAGGGCGCGCAGGAGACAGGTGAGCTGTACGGTAACACCGCGATCGGCCATGTCCGGCTTGCGCGTGGCTGGCCCCGATTGCGGCATGTCACTTACAAATGCCATCGTACCTCGCCGTCAGTGAAGCTCCTCAGGTGCGTTGGGAGCCGGGATAAGCGTCTCAGTTTGAAAGTCGCGATGCTTGATCGCCCTGATCGTCTCTGGAACAAATCGCTCTACATTGCAGGCTGAGACACCACCGAACCCGTCTCTTCGGTTGGATTTAACGTTAAAGAAATTTATGATCTGTTAACTCCCCATGTCCGTGATGGCAGTCACAACGAATCATGTTCGGCGTTGTCGAACCGCCACCTTCCTTTGGTAGTCCCCAGAGGCCGCCAATACAATAGCTAGCTTTAGCGGGGGATTTTGGCGGAATGAGGGCGCCGTTAGGCTGGAGAGGGATATGAAAAATCCGGATGCCGGTCGCCTCGAGCGGCTCCTGGGGGCTATGACCCCGGAAGAAAAGATCGGCCAGCTCAACATGTTGACCGCGGACTCGGAGCTGACGGGCCCGGGCAAGCCCCCCGACTACATGGCGGCGCTCCGGGCCGGCCGGCTCGGCAGCATGCTCAACCTCCACGGCGCCGAGCGGGTCCGCGAGGTCCAGCGGGTGGCGGTGGAGGAGACCCGGCTGGGGATCCCGCTGTTCTTCGGCTACGACGTCGTGCACGGCCACCGGACCATCTTTCCGATCCCGCTGGCCGAAGCGGCGGCCTTCGATCCGGCCCTGTGGGAGGAAACGGCGCGGATTGCCGCCGTCGAGGCGGCGGCCGACGGGCTGACCATGGCCTTCGCCCCCATGCTGGACGTGGCGCGCGACCCGCGCTGGGGCCGCATCTGCGAGAGCGCCGGCGAGGACACCTGGCTCACCTCCCGCCTTGCCGAGGCCAAGGTGCGCGGCTTTCAAGGCCGGGACCTGGCGGCGCCGGGCGCGGTCGCCGCCGTCGCCAAGCATCTGGCGGCCTATGGCGCGGCGATGGCGGGGCGCGACTACGCCCAGGTCGAAGTCTCCGAGCGGTCGCTCCACGAAACCTACCTGCCGCCATTCCGGCGGGCGGTCGAGGCCGGGGCGGCGGCGCTGATGCCGGCCTTCACCGACATCGGCGGCGTGCCGCTGACGGCCAATGCCGCCATCCTGCGCGACCTCGTGCGCGGCCGCTGGGGCTTCGACGGGATCATGGTCAGCGACTACGACGCCATCGCCGAGCTGATCCCGCATGGGGTCGCTGCCGATCTTGCCGAGGCGGCGGCGTTGGCGCTCAAGGCGGGCGTCGACATCGACATGATGAGCCATGCCTATACCAAGGGGCTGCCGGAGGCGCTGGAGCGCGGCGCGGTGACCATGGCGGACCTCGACGCTGCCGTGCGGCGCATCCTGAATTTCAAGCTCCGGCTCGGGCTCTTCGACGATCCCTACCGCGAGGCCGCCACAGCCGCCCTGACCGCCGAGCGCCGGGCGACGCATCGCGAGGCCGCCCGGGACGCGGCCCGGCGTTCGATCGTCCTGCTCAGCCAAAAGAACGGTCTGCTCCCGATCGCCGAGGCGCCGCGGCGTATTGCGGTCCTCGGGCCACTTGCCGACGCCGCCGGCGAGATGCTGGGGCCCTGGTCGGCGTCCGGCCGCGCCGAGGAGATGGTCACGTTCCTTGGCGGTCTGCGCAATACCTGGCCGCGGAGCGACGTCGTCCAAGCGCGCGGGGTCGAGATCGACGGCGACGATATGGGCGGCATTGCCGCGGCCGTCGAGATGGCCCGCTCGTCCGACCTTGTTATTCTCTGCGTCGGCGAGGCGCGCGGCATGAGCGGCGAGGCAAATTGCCGCGCCCACTTGGGCCTGCCAGGCCGGCAGGCCGAGTTCGTGCGGGCCGTGCTCGAGGTGCACAAGCCCACGGTCGTGCTGCTGTCCTCGGGGCGGCCTCTGGTGGTGCCCGAATTGATCGAGCGCGCCGACGCCGTGCTGGCGACGTGGTTCCTCGGCAGCGAAGCCGGCAACGCCGTCGGCGACGTCCTCAGTGGGAAATGGAACCCCAGCGGGCGCTTGCCGGTGTCATGGCCGGTCCATGGCGGGCAGATCCCGATCTTCTTCTCGCGGCTGCCGACCGGGCGGCCCTATGCGCCGGCGAACCGCTACACGAGCCGCTACCTGGATATGCCGACCGAGCCGCTGTTCCCGTTCGGCCACGGGCTGTCCTACACCCGCTTCGCGCTGCGCGACCTGCGGGTGAGCGCGACCGAGCTGCGCGCCGGCGAGACCCTCAGCGTCGCGGTCGAGGTGGCGAACGAGGGCCAGGCGGCCGGCGAGGAGACCGTCCTGCTGTTCGTGCGCGACCCCATCGCCAGCGTGTCGCGGCCGGTGCTCGAGCTCAAGGGGATGGCCAAGGTGGCGCTGGCGTCGGGCGAGCGCAAGACCGTCCGGATGGCGTTGGACGCCGATGCGCTGGCCTTCCCGGGCATCGACATGGTGCCGCGCCTGGAGCCCGGCGAGGTCGAGATCTTCGTCGGGCCGTCGGCGCAGACGGATGCGCTCCTCAAGACCTCGATCCGGGTGATGGCGAGCTGATCCGGTCGTGGCGCTCTATCCCCAGCGGAACGAACTCAGAGAGATTCTGGACCTCAGCGGCCTCTGGTCCTTTCAGCTGGATCCCAACGAGGTCGGCGAGAGCGAGGGTTGGGCGCAAGGGTTGGCGACGCCGCGTTCCATCGCCGTGCCCGGAAGCTGGAACGAGCAGTTCGCGGACACGCGCGACTATCTCGGCGTCGCCTGGTATCTGACGCGCATCGTCGTGCCGCCGTCCTGGCGCGGGCAGACGATCATGCTGCGCGTCGGGTCCGCCACCCATGCCGCGAAGGTCTGGGTCGACGGCAAATTTGCCGGCGACCATCGCGGCGGCCATCTGCCGTTCGAGTTCGACATTTCGCCGCTCCTCGGCTGGCAGGGGGCGACGACGATCGCCATCCAGGTCGAGAACAAGTCGTCGCCGACGCGCGTGCCGGCGGCGGCGACGAATCCGGAGGCGACGGCGAACACCTATCCGGACGTGACCTACGACTTCTTTCCTTACGCCGGGCTGCATCGGCCGGTCCTCCTCTACTGCGTGCCGAACCTGCATATCGCGGACGTCACGGTCGTGACGTCGATCGAGGGGGCCGACGGGCTGGTCGAGGTGGCGGTCGCCGTCAGCGCGGCGTGGAACGGCGCCGGCGCCTTGCGGCTCGGGGCTGGGTCGGCCGCCCTGTCGACCGCGCTCGCCTTCAAGGACGGCGCGGCCCGAGCCGCGATCCGCGTGCCCCGGGCTCGGCTCTGGAGCCCCGACGATCCGTTCCTGTATCCCCTGTCGATCGTGCTGGCCGATGGCGATCGCGTGTTGGACAGCTACGACCTCGACATCGGTATCCGGACCGTGGAAGTCCAGGGCGACCGGCTGCTCTTGAACGGCCGGCCCATCCGGCTGCGCGGCTTCGGGCGGCACGAGGACTTTCCGGTGCATGGCCGCGGTCTCGACCTGCCCGTCCTGGTGCGCGACCACGCGCTCCTGAAATGGATAGGCGCGAATTCCTATAGAACGAGCCACTATCCTTACTCGGACGAGGCCATGCACCTCGCCGACCGCGAGGGCTTCCTTGTCATCGACGAGATCCCGGCGGTCGGCCTGCTCTTCGACGACGGCCCCGCGGCGATCGAGGCGCGCCTGGCCGCGTGCAAGCAGCAGATCGCCGAGCTGGTGGCGCGCGACAAGAACCATCCGAGCGTGATCATGTGGTCGCTCGCCAACGAGCCGAAGCCGAACGCGCCGGCCGACGGCAGCAACCGCCGGCCGCTCTTCTTCGCCGAGCTGTTCGATCATGCCCGCGCCCTCGACCGCACGCGGCCGATGATCCTGGTGGCGGAGCAGCGTCTCGACCGCGCCTGGCTGGCGCTGACGGACGTCGTCGCCGTCAATCGGTATCACGGCTGGTACATCCTTCCCGGGCAGATCGCCAAGGGCGTCGAGCAGCTGGCGAAGGAGCTCGACGAGCTGCATGCCGCCACCGGCAAGCCCGTGTTCCTGGCGGAGTTCGGCGCCGATGCGATCGCCGGCAACCACAGCGAGCCGCCGCAGATGTGGAGCGAGGAATACCAGACGGCGATCCTCAAGGCCTATCTCGAACTCGCCGCAGCGCGGCCGTGGATCGTCGGCACGCACGTCTGGAATTTCGCCGACTTCAAGACCGGCCAGGCCGCCCACCGTCCGATGGGCATCAACCACAAAGGAGTCTTCACGCGCGAGCGCCAGCCGAAGATGGCCGCGCACTTCTTGCGCTCGCAGTGGCTGGCGGATCGACAAATGTGATCTGGATCATAGCCGGGGCCGAACCGCACACCGCATCTTCCGCTGACGCGACATCGACGGTCCGAGAATGACGATGCGAATGGCGATGTTGCTCAAGCGGTATCCAAAGAGAACGCTACTCGTCCTGCTTGGCCTCGTTGCCGACCTCTCCTCGGCGATCGGCAACCAGTATATCCGGGAAGGCAAGGTGTTCACCCTGGAGCAGCCCGGAAGCTTCTTCTGAAAGACAAGCGGGCGCTGATCGAATTCCTCAAGACCATGTGAGAGACATGCCGGTCAGCGGGTCGGCGGAGGAAGACCCCGCGGCGGTCGTCGAGGGCATCAAGTTCGTGCGGCGCATGACCAGGCGCCTCGGCGCAACGCCGGGCGCGCGGCACCAACTGCCGAAGGCACCGCGTGCTTGCACCGCCTCTGGCCAAACATGGCCGCACGACGGCGCCTACCGGTGGATGTGGAACCCTACATGGTGAGGGTTGAGCTTGGCCGCCTTTTGCAGCAGTTCGTCACCATCCACGCCGGCCGCGCAACGGATCATGCCGGCTTGGTGCAGCATGTGCGCATCCTGTGCGCCCGACGAGAGTGCGCCCTCCATCGCCTCGAGCGACTCGGCAAAGCGACCGTCGCGATAGAGCGCCCAGGCCAAGGCCGCGAGCGTCGCAGGGTTCTCCCGCAGCTCGATATCCTTGCGCGCCCATTTCACGGCCTCGGCGCCATCCTTGCGCACATCGGCATAGAAGTCGGCGAGGTGGTGGTAGTAGTGCACGTCGCCCTGCACCGCCGACGCGAGATAGGCGCTCACGGCCCCGGCCAGCCACGGCTCGGCTGCTTCGGGCCGCCCCATGTGCAGATAGAGCTCGCCGAGCGCTTGCTGGAGTTCGGGCCGCGGCGCGCGCGCGATCAACTGCGTGTAGAGAGCGGCGGCCGCTTCGCCGTCGCCGCGCGCGGCCAGCAGCTCGGCTCGGTGCTCGGCGATCATCCAGTAGCCCGAATAGGCGCGGTCGGCCCGCTCGTAGTGGGCCAGCGCTTGGGCATGGTGACCATGCGCGAGGTCGAGCAGGCCGCGCTGCAGCTCCACCCATGCGTAGTGGCGCATCTCTTTCGCACTCAGCTCGTCTTCGGCCTCCTCGTAGAGTCGATCGGCAGCGTCCACGTCGCCCATCTTTGCCCGCAGGTGGGCGAGGCGCGCGAGGTGGTCCCAGGTTCGATCGTCGCGGATGAGTGCCTGGTAGTCCTGCTCGGCTCGGGCATACCGACCCTCCTCGAAGGCGAGGTCGGCCAGCAGCGCGCGGCCGGGCAAGCTTTCACGCAACGCCGCGCCGCCCGCCTCGAGGTCTTGCCGCACATGCTTCAAACGGTGGAACTTGAAATCCACGCTGGCTTTCAGGAAGTAGAGATCCGTGGCGGGCCGCAATTGCAAGACGAGGCGGTCCAGCGTCGCTCCCACCGCTTCGAG
>JBKOWC010000342.1:0-5253 GCA_046724215.1 Pseudomonadota bacterium
CATCAACATCGCCTCGATCAGCGGCATGATCGCCAATCGCGGCATCGGCGGCCGCCACTACGAGACGACGAAGGCGGCGCTGATCCACTTCACCCGCGCCACCGCCGCCGACTGGGCGCCGCGCGGCGTCACCGTGAACGCCATCTGCCCCGGCCTCTTCATGACCGAGCCGAACGTGGCCTGGGCGAAGCAGCATCCGGAGGTGATCGAGACCTTCGTGCGTGCCGTGCCGATGGGCCGCCCGGGCGAGCCGCACGAGATCGGCCCGCTGGCGGTCTACCTGGCCTCCCCCGCCTCCAGCTACGTCACCGGCGCCGCCTTCGTGATCGACGGCGGCTACACGCTGTGGTGAGGGAGCCTGTGGCCTTGAACCACAGAGGCACAGAGGACGCACGTCCCCGGAGAGGAAGGCTCCACCATGATCGATCCGTTCGTGATTCCCCCGCGAAAGCGGGGGTCCAGGGCGAGCGACGTTGCGTTGGCTCCTGGACCCCCGCTTTCGCGGGGGAATCACTGAACGACAACCCAGCCGCACAGCTTTGGATTCTTGTGAAGCAAGGGAACGCAGATGAACGCAGATCAGAAGGGATGAACGCAGATAGATCATTGCGCGCCAAAGGCGCGCGAAAAACTCTTATCTGCGTTTATCTGCGTCCACCTGCGGTTCAATCCTTCTTCTCTCTGTGAATCTCTGCGTCGCTGTGCCTCTGTGGTTCAAGGCAACAGGCCCGGTCCATCAGAGCTTGCAGCGCTTGTAGATGTCGATCCACGGCCGCAGCTTTTCGAACGTCGCGCTGGCCGCGATGACGTCGGCGTCGGCATAGCGCCGGCCCACGATCTGCATGCCGACGGGCAGGCCGTTCGCCGCCAGCCCGGCCGGGACGGTGGCAGCGGGATTGCCGGTGTAGTTGATGAGATAGGTCATGCACCAGCCGATCAGCGGGTCGATCGGCTCGCCGTTGATCTCCCGCGGCCCGACCGTGTTGCCGTCGGCCGCGTTGTCGACGGCGAGGCAGGCCAGCGTCGGCGACACCAGGAAATCATAACGGTCGAGCACGGCGCGGAGGGCATGGAACACCTCGCTGCGCACCACCTGGTCGGACAGGTACTGCGTCGCCGTCATCGACCGGCCGATCTCGTCCCAATGCCAGACCTCCGGCGGCAGGTCGTCGTGATGGTCGCGCTTTAGGTCGATGCCCTGGCGCTTGAATCCCTCGAGCGCGGCGACCTGCATGACCGAAATGAAGCGGCACCAGATGTCGCTGAGCTCGCGCTGCGAGCGGCGGATGTCGATCTTCACCTCCTCGACGCCCGCGCCTGCCTCCTCGAACGCCTTGACCGCCTTGTCGACCACCGCGGTCACCCGCGGGTCGACCGGGAAGATGCCGTAGTCGCGCGTATAGGCGATCGTCTTGCCGGCGATGGAGCCGCGCAGCGCGGCCATGAAGTCGACGCTGCCTTCCAGGCTGTAGGGATCGCGCGAGTCGTAGCCCGCCAGTACCGACATCGCCAGGGCGGTATCCTCGACCGTGCGGGTGATCGGGCCCTCGAAGAGGAACGGCGCGGTGCCGCCGAACGCGTTCGGCCGCCCCGCGAACGGCACCCGCCCGAACGACGGCTTGTAGCCGAAGACACCGCACCAGGAGGACGGGATGCGGATCGAGCCGCCGCCGTCGGTGCCCTCGCAGAGCGGCAGCAGCCCCGCCGCGACGGCGCCGGCGCTGCCGCCCGAAGAGCCGCCGGTGTTCTTCGACAGGTCGAACGGGTTCTTCGACGGCCCGTACATGTAGTTGTCGCAGGTGCCGCGGAAGCCGAACACCGGGCTGTTGGTCTTGCCGACCGTGATCGCCCCCGCCTGCTCCATGCGCTCGACGAACACGCAGCAGGTGTCGACGACGTAGTTCTTGAGGGCGCGGATGCCGCCGAAGGTGGTGACCCAGCCGCGCTTGAAGTCGAAGCAGTCCTTCATCGCATAGGGCAGGCCATGCAGGGCGCCGACCTTGTCGCCGCGCAGGATCGCGGCCTCGGCCGCCTTCGCCGCCTGCCGCGCGTCATCGTAGCCGAAGATGATGAGCGCGTTGATCTTCGGGTTGTGCTTCTCGATCCGCGCGATGGCGGCGTCCACCGCCTCCACCGGCGATATCTCCTTGCGCCGGATACGCGCCACCAGGCTCGCTGCGGATTCGGTCTTTGCCAGATCTTCGGTCTGCATGCTTCGCCCCATACCCGTCGTTGTTCTCAAGTGTCCCCGGCGAAAGCCAGGGCCCATAAACACAGGCCTGTGACTATGGATGCCGGCTTTCGCCGGCATGACAACGAGAATCTAGAATCCACGGTGTGTCAGGGCCTTTACCCCGCCGCCTTCGCCATGACCGCGCGAATCGTCGCGGCCGAGGTGACGAGGCGGTCAAATTCCGGCGGGCGCAGCTCGCCACCCATGAACACGTGGTCGCGACGAAAGCGCATGCTGCCGGCCGCCGGTTCGAGTGCCGCGAAATGGATCTCGCGCGGCCGTGCGGCGGCCACGATGCGCTCGGCGTTGCGCGCCGTGATGCCGCCGCCGGGCATGACGACGATGCGGTCGCCGGCGCGCCGCACCAGCTCGGCGATCAGCGGCAGCCCTTCCAGCACGCTCGCCTCCTGGCCGGACGTCAGCACGCGGTCGACGCCGAGCCCGACCAGCGTCTCCAGCGCCGCGAACGGATCAGGCGTCATGTCGAAGGCCCGGTGGAACGTCACCGCGAGCGGCCGGGCGCGCGCGATCAGGTCGCGCGTGCGCGCCGCGTCGATCGTGCCGTCGGCGGTCAGCAGGCCGATGACGACGCCGTCGGCGCCTTCGGCCTTCGCCGCATCGACATCGGCCTCCATGACCGCGAACTCGTCGTCGTCATAGAGGAAGTCACCGCCGCGCGGCCGGATGATGACGTGGAGTCGGATGCCCGCGACCGTCCGCGCCCGGCGGATCATGCCGCGGCTCGGAGTGGTGCCGCCCTCGAGGAGATCGCCGCACAGCTCGACCCGGTCCGCCCCCGCCGCCTTGGCGGCGCGAACGCCGGCCACCGAGTCCACGCATATTTCGTAGATCACCGCAGCCCCTCCTTGCGACAACCGATTGCCGAAACGCCCTCACATAGCACGGAAAGCACCGTCGTGCCGGAACTGCCCTCTGAAGGCGTGGCGGGAACCCGCCGGATGCGCCCCTCAACGCCCGGTTAACCGCGGAAGCGTAAGCTCTTTCGAGGCTGGGAAAGGGAGATGCCCATGTCGATGATGGCCCGCTTCGTCGCCGTCGCGCCCGCGAAGCTCGAGGAGATGCGCCGGTCGCCCGATCTCGTCGAGGCATTGTTCGCGCCGCAGGTGCTGCCGCCGCAGTTCGGCTTCACGCCCGCGCTGGAGCAGCGGGTGCGCGCCCAGGCGCCGCAGGCGCTGCGCAGCATGCTCGACCGGATGCCGCCGGACCTGCGCGCGCAGATCCTGCGCAGCTTCGGCATCGGCGAGGGCGATCTCGATTCGCCCAACGTCGGCGACGCCATCGCCAAGCGCATGGGCGAGCGCGCCGCAATGCTGGGCCAGCTCGGCCAGGCGGCGCGGCCGACGGGCGAGCCGGCGCCCAAGGGCATCTCGCTCGACAAGGCCTGGCACGGCCTGCACTACCTGCTGTGCGGCGCGGCCGAGCCTGCCCCCGGGCCGCTCGGCCAGGCGGTCATCGGCGGCACCGAGATCGGCGACGACCTCGGCTACGGCCCCGCCCGCTATTTCACCGCCGCGCAGGCCGCGGAGATCGCGCGGGCACTGCAGGCCCCCGGCCTCGAGGCCAGCCTGCGCGCCCGCTTCAATCCTGCCGCGATGGAGTCGCTCGGCCTCTATCCCGGCGGCTGGGCGGTGAACGGCGACGCCTGGCTCATCGACGCGTTCCGGAGCTTGCGCGATTTCTACGCCGCCGCCGGCGCCGCCGGTCAGGCCGTCGTGGCGGTCATCGAGTAGGCGTCCGAACCGGAAACCTGCCACGCCGGATTCGCGATCTCGACCAGCGACGTGCGCCCATTCACCGGACCGTCAGGCTGCCTCGGATGGCCAGGGCGAAGGGAATAAAGGTCGGAGGCATCCGTTGTCGTGTGGGGGACAGCCCACGACGATCGGCATGCCCATCTACCGATTTCTCTGCTTCAACAGGGCCCGCAAACGCATGGCTGGCCAATTCATCCGCTGTGAGGATGCGAATGAGGCGCGTCAGCACGCCCATGCGATGCTGGGCCGCCGCATGATCGAGCGCGTGGAAGTCTGGGACGATCAGCGACAGGTGTACAAGGTGACCAGGCGCTCTGCTTCTCTTCGGGATGGCAAGCAGCGAGTCCCTTCGCCGGATGGTTGACGGCCGATTCATTGGACCGAAATATCGGCGCGCCGTCACGCCCGTGGGCACAGGGCAGCGGCCCGTTGGCAACAAATGACCGCGATCCGAGAGGCTGCTGAAGTCGCAGACTCTGCGGCGCGCGGTGACGTCGCGCGTCCTCGTACGACCGCGGTTTGCTCCTGACACAACGTCGTCAGGAGGGGGCTGCTAGTCTCCATCGCACTGGGAACGGTGCCGGCCGATGGAGGATCGCATGGACGGATCTGCGAGAGCGGAAGAGCGGGCGGCGCAGGCGCTCGCGCGCGCGGCACGGATCGCGGCACGGCTCGAAGCGCTGACCGCCTCCGTGGCGCAACACATTCGGGCTTGGTATGACCGGGCGCGGCAGCGGCGGGCGCTGGAGGCGGTCGACGACTGGATCCTCAGGGATATCGGCATCTCGCGCACCGACGCGATGCAGGAGCACGACAAGCCGTTCTGGCGTCCGTGAGGTCGCCGACCGGGCGGCTTCTCCGACATTGTCGTTGATCGGCGGCGGCCACGCGTACGTCATCTATCGGAAAGCCGGCGGCTGGGCGCGATGGTTCGGCCGCAGGCGCGAGCCGGGACCGCCGGTCCGGCTAATCAAGGACTCCAGGTGGGAGATTGCCGCCCGCCTTGATTTTCACCGGCCGATGCAGGTCGGCTGCATTCCGGGACGGGTGGTCTAGCATGTGGCAGACATACATTCCATCAAACCATCCGTTCTGCAGGTGCCGCCGGCTACGGTCGCGATCGATCTTCCGGTGATCGTTTGCCGCATTGAATTCATCTATCGCTGCGAGCTCTCCGCACCACCGGTTTGCAAAGAAATGCCCGACGTCATCGAAATAAATACTCACCGCGGGGTGGTACTGTTG
>JBKOWC010000295.1:0-10396 GCA_046724215.1 Pseudomonadota bacterium
TTGCGTCGTGAGCTTTCGCCCCATGCCACTGTTGATGGAGTTATCCCAGCAAACCGGAACACGCACGCGGACGATGGCGCCGCGGCTCCATCCGCTTCGCACTCGATTGCCTTGGGATGGGGTTTAGTTTAGTTTAGTTGAGAGGGACGGCTTCGGCAGAAAAGCGCCCGGGAGGAAGTCATGAAGAAGTTCGTCAACGACGTCGATGCGCTGCTGCGCGAGAGCCTGCGGGGCTTCGGCGCCGCGCACGCCGATCTGGTGCGCGTCCATCACGACCCGGCCTTCGTGACGCGCGCCGCCGCGCCGGTCAAAGGCAAGGTCGCCCTGATCTCGGGCGGCGGCTCCGGCCACGAGCCGCTGCACGCTGGCTTCGTCGGCCGCGGGATGCTCGACGCGGCCTGCCCCGGCCAGGTGTTCACCTCGCCGACGCCCGACCAGATGCTGGCCGCCGCCCGGGCCGTCGACGGCGGCGCCGGCGTGCTGTTCATCGTCAAGAACTACTCCGGCGACGTCATGAACTTCGAGATGGCGGCCGACATGCATGCGGGGCCGCACGACACGGTGCTGACGAACGACGACGTCGCCGTCGAGGATTCGCTCTACACGACGGGCCGGCGCGGCGTCGCCGGCACGGTCGTCGTCGAGAAGATCGTCGGCGCCGCCGCCGAATCCGGCGCCGACCTCGCCGCCTGCAAGCCGCTCGGCGACCGCGTCAACCGGGCGACGCGGTCGATGGGCGTGGCGCTGACCAGCTGCACCGTTCCGGCCGCCGGCAAGCCGACCTTCCAGATCGCCGACGACGAGATGGAAATGGGTGTCGGCATCCACGGCGAGCCGGGACGCCGGCGCGTCAAGCTGGAGCGCGCCGACGCCATCGCGGAAACCATGCTGGCCGCCATCGTCGGCGACCTGGCGCCGAAGGCCGGCGCGCCGGCGCTGCTCTTCGTCAACGGCTTCGGCGGGACGCCGCTGATGGAACTCTATCTCGTCTATGACGCGGCGCGCCGTTTCTGCGACGGCCGGGGCCTCAAGATCGCCCGCTCGCTCGTCGGCAACTACACGACGTCGCTGGAAATGGCCGGCTGCTCGATCACCGTGACGCAGCTGGACGATGAGTTGACGCACCACTGGGACGCGCCCGTCCACACCGCCGGCCTGCGCTGGGGCGTGTGACCTGAGCCGTTCCGCCTAGAGTGTCTGCAAGATCGAGACGAGTCGGTTGACCTTCTATTCGGGATATCGCCGAAGCTCTGACACCGTGCGGTCCGGATCATCCTGAGGCGTGGGAGCCCGCGAAGACGGCTGCGGACCGCCGAACTCCGCCCCGCGAGGTGCGAATAGCGTTCCGAGATGCTGCGCAAGATCAACGATCCCGCGACTCAGCTGAATGACATTGACCGGTATCTGAGCCCCTGCCGACAGAGGGACACTTAGGCAGTGCGAGGGAAAAGTGCTTGCACCACCGAACCGCGATTGGGACGCCTCGCGCCGATCTTCACCTCACCTGAGTCTTAGCCGGGACAGGATGAAAGGGCCTCAATGGACGGCTGCGCCGGGCTTGGTGGAGGCGCTTGAGACGAGCATTGCGTAGCCGCTGAGAAAAGGGTCGGAAGGTTCAGTGGTCCCGAGAAATGAACCCGCGAGCGCGCAAACCAGCAGGACCAGCATGGCAACGACGATCGGACGCGCAGCGTCTCTCAAATCTCGTTTGTCTGCGCCAATATTCATGATGAACACTTAGACGGCGTCAGCCAAGAACGCTTGCACGATCGTGTCCTGGTTGGGACGCAACTATTGTGTTTTGATTGGGTTCGCTGGCGGGTTGATTCGTTGCGGTCGGCCCCAACATCGTATGTCCGGTTCCGGCACGACGCTGCCGCCCCAACCTAGAGCGGATGCCGAAGCGCGGAATCGGCTGTCTCGCTCCCTCCGTGTGAACAAACTCGGTTGATTCCCCCGCGAAAGCGGGGGTCCAGGGGCACCACACGTCGCTTGCCCCTGGGCCCCCGCTTGCGCGGGGGAATCAAGTCAGAGGAACTTCGGCATCGTGCGTCGGTAACCTTCGTCGCATGGCCGCTGAGGCAGCTATTCATGCAAATCGGGACACGCTCTAGCGCCCATGACAGCGGGTCTTCGCGCGTCAGCCGCCGCGCGGCAGCCGATAGAGTTCCTTCACGAAGCGGCGGATCAGGTCCTCGACCGCGGCGTCGAAGACGGCGTCGCCGGAGGCCGGCAGTTCGATCTCGACTGTGCGCCGGCCGGCGGCGCGCCGGGCCGGGCGGCGGGCTTCGGCGGGCTGGTTGGGATGGGCGGCCGCGTAGGCCGCCAGGAACGTCCGCCGCTCCTCGGGCGAGAAGTGGCAGATCCTAGAGATCGTCTCCAGGTGCCGCGACGGGATCGGAACCGAATAGGCGGGGTTGGCGATCTGCGAGACGAAACTGCGGTGCTTGCCGATGGCCTTGGCGATCTTCAGGCGCAGGCCGGACGGGCGCCGGTCGAGGTAGGTCTGCAGCAGCCGCTTGTAGGCGGCGATCAGTTCCTCGCGCGGCGCCGATGCGGCCGGCAGATCGCGCGAGTCGTCAGCCATAGCGGGCGACTTCCGCCTTGACGCGCGCCAGCTTGGCCGGCGCCACGGAAATCGTCCGCAGGCCCGTATCGAGCAGCGCCGGCAAGTAGCGCGGATCGGCGGCCATGTCGCCGCAGAGGCTGACCTCGCGGCCGCTCGCCTTGCCGTGGGCGACGACGCGGCCGATCAGCTCGAGCACGCCCGGATCGAGCGGATCGTGCAGGGACTGGACGGCGGCGCAGTCGCGGCTCGTGGCCGTCACGTACTGGACGAGGTCGTTGCTGCCGATCGAGAAGAAGTCGGCATCGAAGGCCGCAACATTGAGCGCGGCCGAGGGCACCTCCACCATCATGCCGAGACTCGGCAGGCGGGCCGCAATCCCCTGCGATTTCAGTTCCGCAACGACGTCCGCGAACAGCTTTCGCGTCTCCGCCAGTTCCCGCGGCACCGTCACCATCGGCACCATGATCTTGAGCGTCCCCTTGACGGCGGCGCGGGCCAGCGCCCGCAACTGCACGCGAAAGACATCCGGGCGGGTCAACGACAGCCGCAGACCGCGCAGTCCCAAGAAGGGATTCGATTCGCCGTCCGGCGTCAATCCGGCGATCGGCTTGTCGCCGCCGGCATCGAGCGTGCGAATGGTCACCGGCTTGCCGCCGGCCCAGGCGAGCAGGGACTCGTAGACCCGCAGCTGCGCCGCCTCGTCCGGCAGACCGCCGGGGCCGGAGAACAGGAACTCCGTGCGCGTCAGGCCGACGCCGTCGCAGTGGGCGGCATCGAGGCTGGCGAGAATGCCGGGATGATCGATGTTGACGAGGGTCGTGACCCGCTCGCCGCGCCGGGTCATAGCGGGGCGCGGGAGGTAGGCCGCGGTCTCGATCGCCTCGGCCTCGCGTCTCGTCATCAGGTGCGCGTAGCGCTCGCGCGTCGCGGACGACGGGTCCTGGATGAGGCGGCCGCTCTCGGCGTCGAGAATCGCGGCGGCGCCGTCGATGAGTTGCGGGCTCAAGGCGCCGAGACCGACGACCAGCGGAACGCCGCGCGCCCGCGCAAGGATGGCCACATGACCCGCGCTGCTGCCGCCGGCGAGTGCCACGCCGCGGCAGCGTTGCCAGTCCAGCTCGAGAAAGCGCGACGGCGCCAGATCCTCGCCGACGTAGATGCCGTCGGTCCGGTCTTCGGTCGGGCCCGCGACGATACCGAGCAGGAGTTCGGCGACCCGCTCGCGCAGATCGGCAAGATCGGCGGCGCGGGCGCGGAAGTAGGCGTCCTCGGCCGCCTCGTAGTCGGCGATCTGGGCGTCGAGAACGGCGCGCCAGGCGGTCACCGCGGCGGCGCCGGCGGCTATCCGTTGGCGCGCGGGCGTGAGCAATTCGGCGTCCTCGAGCAGCGCCACCTGAAACTCGAGGATGTCCGCGCCCGTGTCGCCCGCCTTCTCGATCAGCTGCGCGAGCTGCAGGGCGGCGGTGGCGAGCGCGCCCTCGAATTTCGCGCTCTCCTGTGCGGCATCGCCCGGCGCCGCCGCGACCGCGCGCCTGGCCGATCGCAGATCGATCGTGCCGATCGCCAGGCCCGGCGAGGCGGCCTGCCCGCCGAATGTCCGCTCAGACCTTGTGCTGCTCATCGAAATCGCGCTCGACAAGACCCTTCAGCGCCACGATGGCAGCCTCGGCATCCGGACCGTCGGCCCGGAAGAAGATCGTCGAGCCCTCCCGCAGCTTGAGGCCCATGACACGCACGATGCTCTTCGCATCGACCCAGTTCTCGACGCCGTCGCCGCGCACGCGGATCTCGCATTGAAAGCTCTTCGCCAGCTTCGTCAGCTTGACGGACGGCCGCGCATGCAGCCCCACCTGGTGGGTGATCACGATCGAGGCTTCGGCGGCCGTGGAGATGTTCATCGTCCGTCCCGACCCTAGGGTGCCAGTTCTTCGGCGGTCGCGCGCACGGCCTGCAGGTTGCCGCCGCCGGCCGATTCGGTCGCCGCCATCACGGCGCCCTCGACGATCGGCGCGTTGCAGACCACGACCTTGTCGCGCCATTCCGCCGGCAGCATCTCCACCGCCATCTCGCTGTTGGTCTCGGCGCCGCCGAGATCGACGAGGATGGCGACGCCGCGCGGCGACCATGCCTTCTTGATCGCCTCGATGATGGAAGCCACGTCGGTCCCGAGGCCGCCATCGGCGTTGCCGCCGCTGTAGGCCATGGGAATTTCGTCCCCGACCATCTGGCGGACCATGTCGATGGTGCCCTTCGCCACTTCGCGCGAATGCGACACGACGACGATGCCGACCTTGTCCGTCACTCCGTTTCCTCGACTCACTGCTTGCCCCATCCTTCGACAACGCCGCACACCGCGTGGACCAACAGCTGACTCGACCGCGCCCCGGGATCCAGATGCCCGACCGACCGCTCGCGCAGGAAGGACGCGCGGCCCTTCGTCGCCTGCATGTTCCGGGTACGCTCGAGCCCGGCGTCGGCCGCCTGCCGCACGTGACCGACGAGAGCGGCGACGGGTTCCCCCGCCGCCTGTCGCAACGCCTCGCTGACGGGAACGAGCACATCGAGCATGGTCTTCTCGCCGGCGTCGGACTTGCCGCGCTTCTTCACGGCGGCGACACCCTCGGCCAGCATGGCTGCCACCTGATCGAGCTGCACGGGGTCGCCGGCGACCGCCTTGCCCATCGCCATGAACAGGCTGCCGTAGAGCGGGCCGGAGGCGCCGCCGACCTTCATGACCAACGTCAATCCGACCTTCTGCAGCGCCTCGGACAGCGGCAGCACCGCCAAGCCGCCGAGGCCCTCGGCGACCGCGTCGAACCCGCGCTTCATGTTGAGACCGTGGTCGCCGTCGCCGATCGCCTGATCGAGCGCGGTCAGCTCCTCGGCATGGTCGCGAATCGCCGCGACGGCGGCCTGCACGATCGGCCCGGTGATCTCAGGTGCCATGGCGCTGCTCCCGGCGATGATCCGGCCGCGGCGCTGCGATGCGGCGCCCGGCTTCGTCGAAGAAGAGCGCCGCGCCCGCCAGCGGCGCGATCGTCGTCTCCTGATGCGACGCCAGGCCATGATCCGGCCCGACGAGAACATGCACGCGCTGCCCGCCGACCTCGGCGAGGACCACGGTCTCGGCGCCGAGCGGCTCGACCGTGAGCAGGCGGGCCTTGACGCCGCCGTTCCCGAGCACGAGGTCCTCCGGCCGGATCGCGATCGTCGTGGCATTGCCGGGGCCATCGAGGATGCCGAGCGAACCCACGGGCACCCGGTTGATCGGCGGCGATCCCAGGCGGCAGGCGACGTAGAGCGTGTCCGGTTCGGCATAGATCTGCTGCGGCGTGCCGACCTGGATCAAGCGGCCCTCGTTGAGGACGCCGATGCGGTCGGCCATGGTCATGGCCTCGACCTGGTCGTGCGTCACATAGAGGATGGTGGCGCCGAGATCGATCTGGATGCGCTTCAGCTCGACGCGAAGATCCTCGCGCAGCTTGGCGTCGAGCGAGGACAGCGGCTCGTCCATCAGGAAGATCGCGGGATCGCGCACCAGGGCGCGGCCGATGGCCACCCGCTGCATCTCGCCGCCCGAAAGGCGCGTGGCCTTGTTCGACAGCTTTTCCTCGATCCGGAGCAGCCGCGCCACCTCCTTGACCTTGGCCCCGATTTCCGCTTCGGGGAGCCGGCGCAAGGGCGACCGCAGCGGGAACGCCAGGTTGTCGTAGACCGAGTAGTGCGGATAGAGCGAGTACTGCTGGAAGACCATCGCAACGTCGCGCGCCGCCGGTTCCAGGCGCGTCGCGTCGACGCCGGCGATGACGATGCGTCCGGCGTCACACTGCTCGAGGCCGGCGGCGAGGCGCAGGGTCGTCGTCTTCCCGGCACCGGTCGGGCCGAGGAGAACGACGAACTCGCTGTTGGCGATGGCGAGCGACAGGGCATCGACCGCCGCCTTGGCGCCGAAGCGCTTGGTGACGCCGTCGAATACGACCTCAGCCATGGGACGCCGCCTGCATCAGGTCGCTCGCCAGCGCGCGCTCGTTGCGGCCGTCGAAGACGATGAGCGATTCGGTGCGGAAGGCGAGCCCGACGGTATCGCCGATGCGCGGACGCACGGTGTTGGCCGCGCGCACGCGCAGCCGGCCGGCCGAGGTGTCGACGGTGACGAGCTGCCGAGCGCCCATGTACTCGACGCCGAAGACGCGCCCGCGAAACGTCGCGGAATCCGTCAGCTGGATGTGCTCCGGCCGGGCGCCGAGGACGCCCTGCTCGTGGGGCAGCGCCTCGCGCAGCCGCGGCACGCTGACCGTCGATCCATTGACCCGCACGTCCTGCGCGCCCGCTCCGACCGGCCCGGCGACCGGCAGGAAATTCATCGCCGGGCTGCCGATGAACCCGGCCACGAACATCGTCGCCGGACGGTTGTAGACCTCGGCCGGCGGGCCGGCCTGCAGCACCTCGCCCCGGCTCATGACGGCGATCACGTCGGCCATCGACATCGCCTCGATCTGATCGTGGGTGACGTAGACCGTGGTGGCGCCGATGCGCTCGTGCAGCTGGCGCAGTTCCTCCCGCATGAGGTCGCGGAATTCCGCATCGAGCGTGCCGAGCGGCTCGTCCATGAGGAACGCCTTCGGTCGGCGGATGATGGCGCGGCCGAGCGCGACGCGCTGGCGGTCGCCGCCGGCGAGGCGGCTGACCGGCGACTCCAGCAGATGCTCGATCCGCAGCAGCTTCGCGACCTCGGCCACGCGCTGCCTGATCTCGGCGCCGGGCGTACCCTGGCTCTTCAGCGGAAACGCCAGGTTGCGGCGGATATTCATGTGGGGGTAGAGGGCGAAGAGCTGGAAGACGAAGGCGATGTCGCGCTGCGACGCGCGATTGAACGTGACGTCCTCGCCGTCGAGCAGGATGCGACCGGAGGTCGGGATCTCCAGGCCGGCGATCATGCGCAGGGTCGTCGTCTTGCCGCAGCCCGACGGGCCGAGCAGCACGAAGAACGAGCCGTTGCGCACCGTCAGGTTTGAATCGCGCACGGCGGTGAAATCGCCGAAACGCTTGTGCAGGTTCTCGATGCGGATCTCGGCCATGGCGTCAATCCGGGAAATGGCTGACGACCACGAACATGGCCGTGCCCGCGAGGATGACGGAAAAGGAGTAGCCGTAGAGCGCCAGCGAGAACGGCTGCATCAGCATCAGCACGCCCAGCGCGATCAGCAGGCTCGCCGCATTCTCCCACGGGCCGCGTCGCAGCAGGCGGCGCAGGGAGCCCCGCTCGGTCCGACCGTCCGTCATTTCCGCACCGCTCCGAACGTGATCCCGCGCAGCAGATGCTGCCGCAGCAGGAAGGTGAAGATCACGATCGGGATCAGGAACAGCGTCGTGGCGGCCGCCACGGCCGGCCAGTCCTGCCCGCCTTCGCCGATGATGAACGGGATGAACGGCGGCATCGTCTGCGCCTCGCCGGACGTCAGCAGCACGGCGAAGGCATATTCGTTCCAGGCGAAGATGAGGCAGAAGATCGCCGTGGCGGCCATGCCGGTCGCGGCCTGGGGCAGGACGACCTTGCGGAAGGCCTGCAGGCGCGAATAGCCGTCGATCATCGCCGCCTCCTCGTATTCGCGCGGGATCTCGTCGATGAAGCCCTTCAGCAGCCAGACGGCAAGCGAGACGTTCACCGCGGTGTAGAGGAGGATCATGCCGATGTGGGTGTCGGTGAGACCGACCGCCCGGTACATCAGGAAGATCGGGATGGCGACCGCGATCGGCGGCATGAAGCGCGTCGAGAGAATGAAGAAGAGAAGATCGTCGGCGAGCGGGACCCTGAAGCGCGAGAAGCCATAGGCGGTGAGCGTGCCGAGGAGCACGGCGAGGAACGTCGAGCCGAAGGCGATGATGATCGAGTTGGTGAAGCGCTGAACGACGTTGGACGGCCCGGCGATGACCATGTTGCGCGAGCGCACGAGCGTGTCGCACTCGGTCGTGGCCGGCGGCAGCGCGGCGATGTACTCCTTCGTCTGCCGCGTGCGCGTGGTGAACAGGTTGCAGTAGCCTTCGATCGACGGCTCGAAGAGGAGCTTCGGCGGATAGGCGATCGAGTCGTCCGGCGTCTTGAAGCTGGTGAGCACGATCCACACCAGGGGGATCATGGTGACCAGCGCATAGATGACGACCAGCGTCGCCGCGATGCGCTTCGCCAGAGGCGTTGGCGCGACGACGGAATGGGCCAGGGCGACCGCGCTCATGGCCGCTTCACCGCTGCTTGACCCGGTTGAGGGCCTTCACGTAGATGTTGGCCAGGCCGAAGACCGCCACGAAAAGAATGATGGCGAAGGCCGAGGAATAGCCGGTCCGCCAGCTCTCGAAGGCGTCGCGCTTCAAGGTGATCGACGCGACCTCGGTGGTCGAACCCGGCCCCCCCGAGGTGAGCAGATTGATCAGGTCGAACATCTTGAAGTTTTCGATGCCGCGGAACAGCACCGCCAGCATGATGAAGGGGAGCGCCATCGGCAGCGTGATCGACCAGAACTGGCGGAACTGGGAGGCGCGGTCCACTTCCGCCGCCTCGTAGATATACTCCGGGATCGAGCGGAGTCCGGCGAGACAGATCAGCATGACATAAGGCGTCCACATCCAGACGTCGACGATGACGATCGCCCAGGGCGCCAGTGGAACCTCGCCAAGCATCTGGAACGATGCCGGATCGACGCCGGTCAGAAACGAGGCGACGTAGTTGAAAAGGCCGATCTGCGGCTCGAAGAGGAACTTCCAGAAATTGCCGACCACCGCGGGCGACAGCATCATCGGCAGGAGGATGATGGTCGTCCAGACGCCGTGGCCGCGGAACTTGCGATCGATCAGATAGGCGAGGCCGAAGCCGATGATCGCCTCGAGCGCGACCGTCCAGAGGACGAAATGCGCCGTCGCCTGCATCGAATGCCAGACGTCGGGATCGCTCAGGATATCGGAGTAGTACCTCGTTCCGACGCCGATGATCGGCGCGTTCGGGCGGTTGGCTTTGAAGTTCGTGAAAGAGAGGTAGATCGTCCAGATGAGCGGGAAGATGTTGATGGCCAGCAGAAGCAGGATCGTCGGGGCGATGAAGAGCCACGCGACCGAGCGGTCGCCGAGCGACCGGAGGCGGCGCGCAACCGGAGCCGGCGTCGTTTCTGCGATCCGTTCGGCAACCGTCGCCTTGGCTGAAGAATCAGTCATCCGCCCGAAGTCCCCTGGGGTTCCAGTTGAAGGCTCTCTCCGGGATTATCCGGAGAGAGCCAATTCATGCAACCTCGGCGGACCTAGAAGACCTTGCCTTCGTCCTTGAAGGTGGCGGTCCAGTCCTTGACCAATGCATCGAGCGCTTCCTTTGCCGTGCCCTGGTCGGCGACGACATAGTCATGCACGCGCTTCTGCATCGCCTGGAGGAGTTCGGCATAGGCCGGCTCCGCCCAGAAGTCCTTCACGATCGCCATCGATTCCAGGAAGGTGCTGGCGAACGGGGCGCTCTTGACGAAGCCGGGATCGTTGAGCACCGACTTCGCGCAGGAGAAGCCGCCGAGCGACCACCACTTGGCCTGCACCTCGGGCTTCACGAACCACTTGATGTACTTGAAGGCGTCGTCCTGGTGGTCGGAATAGGAGACCACGGAGATGCCCTGCCCGCCGAGCTGGGCAAAGTGCTGCTTCTCGCCCGGGTTTGCGAAGAAGCCGATCTTGTCGCCGCCGACATTCGGGTCCTTGTAGAGGCCGGGCCAGGTGAAGGCGAAGTTCATGTGGAGCGCGACCTGGCCGGATTTGAAGGCGTCGGCCGATTCGCCCATGTAGACGTTCGAGGCGCCG
>JBKOWC010000317.1:0-6740 GCA_046724215.1 Pseudomonadota bacterium
CCTTGCCGCGCATGGCATGCACCATGGGCGACTGCAGCTTCTCGCCCAGGGCCAGGAGTTCGCGGCGCGCGCCAGCACAGCCTGAACCACAGAGGAGCGTCACCCGGCGCCCCGCGTTCAGCATCGCGGCCAGCTGCGCCACCGCGGACTCCGAGGGCCGGATCGACGGCGCCGCCGGCAGCAGCGAATTGCGGGTCGCGACCGACGCCTCGCTGGCGTCGCGTAGCGCTGTGTCGCCGGAGATGACGATCACGCAAACGCAGCGTTCCGCCACGGCGCGACGGATGGCGGTCTCGAGCATCCGCGGCATCTGCGCGGGACTCGATACCAGTTCGCAATAGCTGCTGCATTCCCTGAAGAGCTGCTCCGGATGCGTCTCCTGGAAATAGCCGGAGCCCAGCTCGGCCGACGGGATGTGGGCCGCGATCGCGACGACCGGCAGGCGCGAGCGGTGGCAGTCGAAGAGGCCGTTGATCAGGTGCAGATTGCCGGGACCGCAACTGCCCGCGCAGACCGCGAGCTCGCCGGTGAGATGCGCATCGCCGGCCGCCGCGAAGGCCGCCACCTCCTCGTGCCGCACATGGATCCATTGGATGCCGCCGTGGCGTCGCAGGGAATCGGTGAAGCCGTTGAGGCTGTCGCCGACGATGCCATAGACGCGCTTCACGCCGGCGGCGACAAGAGTCTCGACCATCTGGTCGGCAACGGTCCGTGCCATCAGCTTCTCCTTCTGAGGGTGCGGCGCGGCCGCGCGCAAGATAAGGTAGAGTTACTTCATGCACGATATTGGCGACTTTGCCGCCCTCCATGCAGGGTAGACGCGGCACCGTCTGGACATTAGTGAAAAAGCGGTGGCAAGGTGCCCGGCGGACCCTCGAACGCGGTCCGGGTCCGAGATTCGGGGGACACCCGCTTGGCCAGGCGGTCGGCGCAAAAGCATGGATCGTGCGCCCACGCCCGTTGCTCCAGCCCGCCCTCACCGGGGCGGGGCTTCCTTTTCCCAAGGAGGGGCGCTTCTCGATTTGGGCGAAGCGCTGTTTTCATATAACTATAGCGCTCGCGACAGAATGGAACTGGTGGCAACGCCCCTGATCGCGGCGACGTGCGAAAAGATGTAACAGGACGGTTCGCGCCGAAATCGCTAGCCTGCGTGCATGATGCAGAAAAGCGATGGGAGCGACGGACCGTGCCCGACTTGACGGACGACCTGCCCGACGCGCTCAGGCGCGTGCAGACGCGACCGCTGTTCGTGATGCGCCTTGCCGTTCGACCGCTGCAGATGATCGGCGGCGCGCCCGGCGCCTTCCGCCGCGTCGGCCCGGTCTTCGGCGGTTCGTTCGCGGGCGAGAGGCTCTCCGGCGAGGTGCTCGACGGCGGCGCCGACTGGCAGGTCGTGCGTGGCGACGGCGCCACGACCCTCGATGTCCGGCTGGTCCTCAGGACGCGCGACGATGCCCTGATCGGCATGGCCTATCGCGGCATCCGCCACGGGCCACCCGACATCATCGCGCGGATGGAAAAAGGCGAGGCGGTCGATCCCGCAGCTTACTATTTCCGGATGGCCCCTCTCTTCGAGACCGCGGCGCCGCAGTACGACTGGATCAATCGCATCGTCGCGGTCGGGATCGGCCACCGCCGCGCCGACGGCCCGGTCTACAGCGTCTTCGAAGTGCTGTGATACGGATATTGCCGGCCTGAATCGGGCCCAAATCGTCAAAGCGAACCCCTTGTAAAACAAGGGCGATTTTTTAATGCCTGGGGTTGTTTTGCATGCCCGCCGCCATGCTATGGTCGGCCATGGCCAAGCTCAGACTGCGCGTGGACCTCGAGCCGGCCGGCGCCGTCGGTCCCGGCAAGATCGAACTCCTCGAGCGGATCGACGAGCTCGGGTCGATCGCCGCGGCCGGGCGCGCCATGCGCATGTCCTACCGACGCGCCTGGGAACTGATCGACAACATCAACCAGTGCTTCCGCGAGCCGCTGGTGAGCAAGCAGCTCGGCGGGTCGGATGGCGGCGGCGCCAAGCTCACCCGTCTCGGCCGCGATGTCGTGCGCCACTACCGCGCCATCGAGAAGAAGGCGGCGCGCGCCGCAGCGGCGCACCTGACCGCGCTGCAGGCCGCCGGCGAGAAGCAGCCGCGGCAAGCCGGCGGCCGCGCCGACCGGGACTAGGGCAGCAGCCCGTCGAGCCAGGGTCCGTCGGGCATGGCGTTGGCAAGCTGCGTCAACTGCTCGTTCCACCACAGGCCCTGCTCGCGCAGGTCGTAGTCGTCGAACTGCCGCTCGCGCCATTTCCGGTCCGCCACGTGGTAGGTGACGAGGTCGAGCGGAAAGCCGACGTCCGACGAGGACAGCCGCGTCGAGTCGAACGACAGGAACGCCAGCTTCAACGCCGTGCGCAGTGGCGTGTCGTAGCGCAGCGCCCGGTCGAGGATCGGCTTGCCGTAGCCGCCGACGCCGATCGAGAGGTAGGGCGTGCGCTCGTCGATCTGGATCCAGTTGCACTCGGGATAGACGAGAAACATCGTCGGCTCCTCGTCGCCGCTCAGCTGGCCGCCGACGATGGCATGCAGGTTGAACACGAGGTGCGAGCGGTCGACCGCGTCCTTGTCCTCGTCGATGACGCGGCGCAAGGCATGGGTGTAGGCCGAGACGGCATCGAGCATCGTCGCATAGGGGATGCCGGCGGTGCGGCGCTCGCGCTCGAGATAGGCGACGGCCTTGTCACGCAGCGAGCGCATGCCGGAGGTCATGAGGAAGAACTGCGAGCCGTTCGGCCCATGCAGCGTCATCTTGCGCGCGCTGGTGAGCTGGGTGCCGCTGGTGATGCGCCCGTCGGCCAGCCCGATCAGGCCCTCGCGGACCTTGATGCCGAGACAATAGGTCAAACCGCGTATCCCTCGCCCGCCACGTCGCCCGAATCGGCGCCGGTCAGCTAATACACCAAGGCGGCCGCCGGCGCATCCGGTCCCGGTGTCCCCGGCGCAGGCCGCTCACCCCCTCTGCCGCATGAGCCGGGCCTTGTCGCGCTGCCAGTCGCGCGCCTTCTCCGTTTCGCGCTTGTCGAGCTTGCGCTTGCCCTTGGCGAGGCCGAGCTGGACCTTGGCGATGCCGCGGTCGTTGAAGTAGATGGAGAGCGGCACGATGGTGACACCGGCGCGCTGCACGGCGCCGATCAGGCGGCCGAGCTCGCGGCGCTTGATCAGCAGCTTGCGCGGGCGGCGCGGCTCATGGCCGAAATGCTTGGCGCCAGCATATTCCGGGATGTGGGCGTTGACGAGGAAGAGCTCGCCGTCCTTGGGGCCGGCATAGGACTCGACGATGCTGGCGCCGCCCTGGCGCAGGGACTTCACTTCCGTGCCCAGCAGGACGATGCCGGCCTCGAGCGTCTCCTCGATGAAGAAGTCGTGCCGCGCCTTGCGGTTCTGTGCCGCAATGCGGCCCGGCGCCGTGTCGCGGGCCATTATGCCGCTGCTGGACGCCGACTCAATTCAACAACCCGGCCGACGTCATCGCCGTGCGCACGCGCTCCTTCGAGGCTTCCGCGATCTCGCAGATCGGCAGGCGCGCCAACGGCGGGGCGCGGCCGAGCAGGCTGGCGGCGAATTTCACCGGGCCCGGACTCGTCTCGACGAAGAGCGCCTTGTGCAGCGGTGTCAGCCGTTCGTTGATCGACATCACCGTGTCGAGGTCGCGGCGCTGCCAGGCCTTGTGCAGCTGGGCGCAGAGCCGCGGCGCCACGTTGGCGGTGACGGAGATGCAGCCGTGGCCGCCCTGGGCGAGGAACGCCACGATGGTCGCATCCTCGCCCGAGAGCTGGCAGAAGGCCGGCCCGATGGCGAGCCGGGTCAGCATCGGTCGCGCCAGGTCGGCGGTCGCGTCCTTGACGCCGATGATGCGCGGCAGCTTGGCGAGCCGCGTCATGGTCTCGACCGTCATATCCACGGCCGTGCGCGGCGGCACGTTGTAGATGATGATGGGAATCTCGACCGCGTCGTGGATCGCCTTGAAGTGGCGGTACTGCCCTTCCGGCGTCGGCTTGTTGTAGTAGGGCAGCACGACGAGGGCGGCGTCGGCGCCGGCCTGCTTGGCGTGCCGCGTCAGGCTGATCGCCTCGTCGGTCGAATTCGAGCCGGTGCCGGCGATGACCGGCACCCGCTTGCCGGCCGCCTCGATGCACAGCTCGACGACCCGCATATGCTCTTCGTGCGACAAGGTCGGCGATTCGCCCGTCGTGCCGACCGGCACGAGGGCGTCGGTGCCCTCCTTGATCTGCCAGTCCACGAAGTCCTGGAACCCTTTCTCGTCGACCCCGCCGTTGCTGAACGGCGTGATCAACGCGGTGATGGACCCCTGAAACATGGCACACTCCCTTTGCAGTCGCGGCCGCCCGGATGAAACCGTGTTGCCTTAGGAAACCAGGGCGACCAGCGGAACGCTGCCAATTTCGGCATGCGGCGGCGGTCTTAGTCAAAGATTATTAACCACATCTCGTCCAGAATCACAGTATTCTGCTTGGCCGCCGCCAAGGGTCGAACTGCCGCCTCAGAAGGATCTCATGTCACCGCGATGCTTATTCCTGGTGCTGCTGTCGCTTGTCGGCGCCGCACCCGCTCCCGTTTGGGCGGACGCGCTGTCACCGAAGGACGCCGCCATCTATCACGCCGCCTTTGGCGCGGTCGACGACGGGCATTGGGATCAGGCCTTGGCGGAAGCCGGGCGGGCGCGGGAGCCGCTCCTCGCCAAGGTCATCCTCTGGCTCGATCTGGGGCGCCCCGGGTCGGGCCATACCTTCGATGACTACGCGGCCTTCGTGGCGCAGAATCCGGATTGGCCGAACCAGAGCGCCATCCAGGCGCAGGCCGAGCTGGCCATGCCGCTCAACTACCCGCCCGATCAGGTCCTCGCCTGGTTCGGAAACCGCGAGCCGCGCACGATGCCGGGCGCCATGCAGGTGGGCCGTGCCCTGCAGGCCCGTGGTGAAGCGGCGAAGGCCGCGACCGAACTGCGGCGCGGCTGGATCGAGCTCGACGGGACGGACGACGAGGAAAAGGAATTCCTGTCGCGGTTCGGAACCACGCTGCGGTCGGAGGATCATGTCGCCCGTCTCGACCGCCTGCTCTGGGACAACCGGCAGGACGCGGCCAAGCGCATGATGCCGCGCGTCGACCCCGCGCACCGGGCGCTGGCGGAGGCGCGGATCGCGCTTCACAACGAGGCCAAGAATGCCGATGCCCTGTTGGCGAGGGTCCCGGCGAAGCTGCAGCACGATGCCGGCGTCATCTATGAGCGCGCCCGCTGGCGCCGCCGGCATAATCAATTCGAAAGCATTCCCGATCTTTTCGTGCCGCCGCTCAAGCAGATCCTGCGGCCGGACCTCGTCTGGCGGGAACTCGACGATGCCGCCCGGCGGGCGCTGGACCGCGGCGCGCCCAAGGTAGCCTACCGCCTCGCCGTCCAGCATGGCGCCAAGGAAGGGACGGCCTTCTACGAAGGCGAATGGCTCGCCGGCTGGATCGCGCTGCGCTTCCTGCACGATCCCAAGACCGCGACGACGCATTTCACGCGCCTCTACGAAGGCGTCGTCTCCCCCATCAGCAAGGCGCGTGCCGCCTATTGGCTGGGCCGCGCTGCCGACGACATGAAGAACAAGGAATTGGCGCAGACCTGGTATCTGCAGGCCGCGCAATGGCCGACGACCTACTACGGCCAGCTCGCCGCCCAGCGATCGAACCACCAGGGGCCGTTTGCGGTGCCTGCCGTTGCCCAGCCGACCGAGGCGGAACGCGACGCGTTCGCGAAGCGCGAGTTGGTCGTCGTCGTGCACCGTCTGGCCGAAATCGACCGTACCGACAGCGCCCGCATCTTCCTGCTGCGGCTGGTCGACCTCGCGAAGACGGGCGGCGAGCACCGCCTGGTCGCGGAGCTTGCCCATTCGCTCGGGCGCGACGATCTCATGATCGCCGCCGCCAAAGCCTCGCGGCAGAGCGGCATCGAACTCGTCGATCTGCTTTACCCGGTGCGCGACCTGCCGCCGGGCGATCCCGAGAAGGCGCTGGTCCTCGCCGTCATCCGCCAGGAGAGCGCCTTCGACCCGGGGGCCGCCAGCTCTGCCGGGGCGCTCGGCCTGATGCAGCTCATGCCGGCGACCGCCAAGACGGTCGCGACCCAGATCAGCGTGAAGTACGACAAGGACCGCCTGACCTCGGACCCCGACTACAACATCACGCTCGGCCGTTCCTACCTCGACGGCCTCATCGAGAACTACAACGGTTCGTATCTGTTGGCCGTCGCCGGCTACAACGCCGGCCCGCGCCACATCAACGAATGGATCAATCAATACCGCGATCCCCGCGACAAGACCGTCGACGTGGTCGACTGGGTCGAGAGCATCCCGCTGTCGGAGACGCGGAACTACGTGCAGCGCGTGCTCGAGAACCTGCAGGTCTATCGCCACCGCATCGACGGCACCCAGCTCGCATCCTCGCTGGAACAGGACCTGACGCGCTAGAGCGTGTCCCGGCTTGCTGGAATAGCTGGCTCAGTGGTGTCACGCGGCGAAAGCTCAGGACGCAACGATGCCGAAGTCCCTCTGACTTGATTCCCCCGCCCCTTGTGGGCGGGGGAAAAAGGGGGCGGGGTCTCGCGCCGGCAGGCGCGCATGAGTCCTTTGCTCAATGCAGGCGCGGACCGACGCAGGAGAGGGGCGAGAGATCGATGCCTGATTCCCAGGTCCTGTC
>JBKOWC010000239.1:0-10237 GCA_046724215.1 Pseudomonadota bacterium
ACGCACCCACTTCACCGCTTGGCCCTCCTGCGGGGCGACCGTGCCTTCCCACCGGCGGCAGGCATAGAGCGGCATGAGCAGGTGGAACGTCTCGTAGCGGTGCGAGGCGAAAGTCAGAGGAGCGAGGCAAGCCTCTCGCACGTCGATGCTCAGCTCCTCCTTGAGTTCGCGGATAAGCGCCGCTTCCGGCGTCTCTCCCGCATGTACCTTCCCGCCGGGAAACTCCCAGAGTCCCGCCATCGACTTGCCGGCCGGCCGCTGAGCGATTAGCACGCGGCCGTCGGCGTCGACGAGGGCAACCGCTGATACGAGGACGACCGGCACCGGCGGCGGTGCCTTCAGGGCGAGCCAGCGCTCGCGATCCAGCATCCGGCGTTCGACCCCGATCGGACCGCCGCGGGCGGGCGCCGGCTCCTGCGCGACGCCGCAATAGATCAAGCCGACCTTCTCTTGCACGCGAACGGACGCCCGGTTCTCCGGCATGACGGACGCCACCACGCGGTCCACCCCGAGCGTCATGAACGCGTGGTCGACCAGTGCCTGCACCGCTTCCGTCGCGTATCCGTTGCGCCAATGTGGCTTCCCGATCCAGTAGCCGAAGACCATCTCGCGTTTCTCGCGATCGTGCTCGAAGCCGATGGCGCCGACGAAGGCCGCGCCGGCCCGTCGCTCGATGGCGAAGGTGTTGTCGAAGTCGTCCACCTGGCCCCTGATCCAGGCTTCCGCGGCGCCGGGAGGATAGGGGTGTGGGATGCTCGAGGTGAAGCGGGCCACGTCCCAGTCGCTGGCATAGCGTTGCACGTCGGGCGCATCTTCGAGGCGCAGCGGACGGATGATCAGGCGCGCCGTTTCCAGAACGAGGGCAGGGTTGGGCGCGGAGCCTGGCATGGCTGTCGCTACGCGGCCATTCCCGCGCCTGCGGGAATGGCCTCAACGGCATCGAGCATGGCGGCTGCTCAGCTCCGATAGTCGGCGTTGATGTCGATATAGCCGTGCGTGAGGTCGCAGGTCCATACCCGCGCCTTACCCTTGCCGATGCCGACATCGACGTCGATCGAGATGTTGCGTCCCTTGATGTGGGTGGCGACGGGAGCCTCGTCATAGCCGGAGCGACGCCCGCCCTTTTCGGCAATCGTCACGCCGCCGATCGCGATCCGCAGGCGATCGCGGTCGGCCTTCTCACCGGCCTTTCCGACAGCCATGACGATGCGACCCCAGTTGGCGTCGCCGCCGGCGATCGCCGTCTTGACCAGCGGCGAGTTGCCGATGGCGAGTGCGATGCGGCGGGCCGCGGCATCTGACGCGGCGCCGGTGACGTCGATCGTGATGAACTTGCCGGCGCCCTCGCCGTCACGCACCACCAGGCAGGCGAGCTCGATCAGCAGATCCTCAAGCTGGGCGCGAAAATCGGCGATGTGGCGGTCGGCGACCGTCTTCACCGTGCGGTGCTTCGCCCGGCCGGTCGCGCACAGCAGAAGCGTGTCGCTCGTGGAGGTATCGCTGTCGACCGTGATGCAGTTGAAGGAACGGGCGGTGCCGCGCGTGAGCAGCGCCTGCAGCACGGGGGCGGGGATCTTCGCGTCGGTTGCGACGAAGGCCAGCATCGTCGCCATGTCCGGCGCGATCATGCCGGAGCCCTTGGCGATGCCGTTGATCGTCACCGCCACGCCGTCGATCGTCGCCATCCGCGTCGCCAGCTTCGGGAAGGTGTCCGTCGTCATGATCGCCGCCGCCGCGAGGGCCCAGGCATCGTCCCTCAGGTCATCGACCATGGCCGGCAGCGCACTCGTGATGCGCCCATCGGGCAGCGGTTCGCCGATGACACCGGTGGAGGCGACGAAGACTTCGGTCGGCCGACAGCCGAGCGCCCCGGCCACTGCCTTGAGCGTGCGCTCAACACTCGCCGTTCCGCTGCGACCGGTGAAGGCGTTGGCGTTGCCCGAATTGACGACGATGGCCCGCGCTTTGCCGCCCTTGAGATGCTTGCGGCAACGCTCGACGGGTGCCGAGGCCGTCAGCGAACGCGTCAGCGCTCCGGCAACCGTCGTGCCCGGATCGAATGCCATGAGGCAGACGTCGGTGCGGCCCTGATAGCGCACGCCGCAGGCGCGCGCCGCCAGGCGCACACCGGCGATGGGCGGCGGGGTGGGGACGCCATCCGGTGCCAGGGGCGAGCGGGGTGGCATGGCCTGCGGATGACGCCGCTATTGCTGCTCGACCGGCTTCGGCATGATCGGCGTGCCGTCAGGATTGAATTTCTGTATCGTGGCACCTTGATGGAGCGACTCGAGATAGGCGCTCATCAACTCCCCCGACAGCGTCTCCTGGATCTGCGCTCGCGCCTCCTCCAGCGTCGGTGCCGCTTTGTCGCGCCGATCCTCCACCTTGATCACGTGCCAACCGAAGTCGGTCTTGACCGGCTCCTTGCTGGTTTCGCCGACCTGCAACGCAAAGGCGGCCTTGGAGAACTCGGGCACCATCTGTCCGGCCGAGAAATAGCCGAGATCGCCGCCGTTCTGTTTGGCCGAGGGATCCTTGGACTTCTCTTTGGCAAGCGTCGCGAAATCGGCGCCGCTGGCAAGCTGGGTGATGATGTCCTTCGCCTCGGCTTCCGTATCGACGAGAATGTGGCGGGCGCGGACTTCGGATTGCGGCGGCGTTTCCTTCACGAATTTGTCATAGCGCGCCTTGATGGCGTCCTCCGTCATCGCCGCCTTAAGGTGGCGGCGGATAAGCGCCTCTTCGATCACCTGCTCTGTGCGCTGCGCGATTTCGGCTTTCACCTCCGGGTCGTCCTGCAGGTTCTGCTTCCGCCCCTCCGCGGCCAGCAGGGTGAGATCCACGAGGCGGTCGACCAGCGCCGGGAAGATGGCGTCGATCTGTTGCTGATATTGCTGCGGGAGCGACTTCGCGGAGGCAATGACGTCGGCGCGCGTGATCTTGTTGCCATTGACGATGGCAACGACGGTATCCGGGGCCGGCCCTGCGGCGGGCTGGCCCGTCTGCGCAGCGGCCGGCCCGGTCGCCGCCACCAGCAGTCCAACCGCAAGCGCCGCGCCAAAAATGCGTGTGTTCATTCTGCCAATCCTCCGCGGGAAAGAGAGTGCCGGGCGATCATCGCCGGAAAATTCCGCAAGTCGGCCCGCATCATGCACACCCGACCCCACTGCAACAAGCATGCAATATTGCGAGACGCAATATTCGCACGCGCGACCCCAAGGGCTCGCGCGGCGATCGCTGCGCGCCTGTCGGCGCCGCTGCGTCGGCGCGGCGTCGCATCGTTGACAGGGTATCTCGAGACGCCTATCTGTCAGGGGCTTTCCGCGCGGGCGGCCGGGCCGGTCCGCGACTGCGGGGTTGGCATTGCCTTGCTAATCGAGCTCATCAAGCGGTTATTCATGATTTCGTCACTCGCCAAGCGGATCTTCGGCTCTGCCAACGACCGCTACGTCAAGGGGTTGGACAAGATCGTCAAGGCGATCAACGCGCTCGAACCGGAGCTCGAGAAACTGCCGGACACCGAACTCGCCGCCCGCACGAATTGGTTAAAAGAGCGCGTCGCCAAGGGCGAGGCGCTCGATGACATCCTCCCCGACGCGTTCGCCACCGTGCGCGAGGCAGCAAAGCGCACCCTTGGTCAACGTCACTTCAACGTCCAGCTCATCGGCGGCGTCGTGCTTCATCGCGGCATGATCTCGGAGATGAAGACCGGCGAAGGCAAGACTCTCGTGGCGACGCTCGCCGTCTACCTGAACGCCCTCGAGGCCAAAGGCGTGCATGTCGTGACGGTGAACGACTATCTGGCCCGCCGCGACTCCGAATGGATGGGACAGATCTACAAGTTTCTCGGCATGACCGTCGGCTGCATCGTCCCCGGCCTCGACGACAATCAGCGGCGCGCCGCTTATGCCTGCGACATCACCTACGGCACGAACAACGAATTCGGCTTCGACTATCTGCGCGACAACATGAAGTTCCGCCTCGACCAGATGGTGCAGCGGGAATTCAACTACGCCATCGTCGACGAGGTCGACAGCATCCTGATCGACGAAGCGCGCACGCCGCTCATCATCTCCGGCCCGATGGAGGACTCGTCCGAGCTCTACATGCAGGTGAATGCGCTCATCCCGACTCTCGTCGCCGAGGACTACGAGAAGGACGAGAAGCACCGGCAGGTCGCGCTCACCGACAAGGGGGTCGAGCATATCGAGAAGCTGCTGGCGCCGACCGGCATGATGAAGGGCGCCCACCTGTACGACTTCCACAACGTCAGTCTCGTGCACCACATCAACCAGGCGCTGCGGGCGCACAAGCTGTTCAGCCGCGATACCGATTACATCGTCAAGGATGGCGAAGTCATCATCATCGACGAGTTCACGGGACGCATGATGCAGGGACGGCGCTATTCGGAAGGTCTGCATCAGGCGCTGGAAGCCAAGGAAGGCGTCAAGATCCAGCGCGAGACGCAGACCTACGCGTCGATCACCTTTCAGAACTATTTCCGCATGTATCCCAAGCTTGCGGGCATGACGGGCACCGCGATGACCGAGGCGCCCGAATTCATGGACATCTACGGCCTCGAGGTGATCGAAGTCCCGACCAACCTCGACTGCATCCGCCGCGACGAGGACGACGAGGTCTATCGCACCTCGAAGGAGAAATACAAAGCCATCATCGATCTCATCGAAGAGTGCCGCGCGCGCCAGCAGCCCGTGCTGGTCGGCACCGTCAGCATCGAGAAATCGGAGGTGCTCGCCGCGCTGCTGAAGCAGCACAACATCCCGCACCAGGTGCTGAACGCCCGCTATCACGAGCAGGAGGCCTACATCATCGCCCAGGCCGGCGTGCCCGGCGCCGTGACCATCGCGACGAACATGGCTGGCCGCGGCACCGACATTCAGCTCGGCGGCAATTTCGACATGCGGGTCCGTCAGGAAGCGGCCATCATCGAGGACGCTGCCGCGCGCGAGCGGAAGATCGCCGAGATCCGTGCCGACGTTGCCGCGAAGAAGGAGGTCGCCCTCCAGGGGGGCGGCCTCTACGTTCTCGGCACGGAACGGCATGAAAGCCGGCGCATCGACAACCAGCTGCGCGGCCGCTCGGGCCGTCAGGGCGACCCCGGCGCCTCGCGCTTCTTCCTGTCGCTCGAAGACGACCTGATGCGCATCTTCGCCGCCGACCGCATGGATTCGATGCTGCAGCGGCTCGGCCTGCAGGAGGGCGAGGCGATCGCCCATCCCTGGGTCAACAAGGCGCTCGAGAAGGCGCAGCAGAAGGTCGAGGCGCGCAACTTCGACATCCGCAAGAACCTGCTCAAGTACGACAACGTGATGAACGACCAGCGCAAGGTGATCTACGAGCAGCGCAAGGAGCTGATGCGCTCGAACGACGTCTCCGAAGAGATCGGCAGCATGCGCCACGAGACGATCGACGAACTGGTCGGCAAGTTCATTCCGGAGAATGCCTATCCGGAGCAGTGGGACACCAAGGGACTGCACGAGGAATGCCTGCGCGTCTTCAACCTCGACCTGCCGGTCGCCGACTGGGCCAAGGAGGAGGGGATCGACGACACCCAGATCCGCGAGCGCCTGACCCAGGCGGCCGACCGCAAGATGGCGGAAAAGGCGGCGAACTACGGCCCCGAAGTCATGCGCATGGCGGAGAAGAGCCTGCTGCTGCAGATCCTCGACCAATCATGGAAGGAACACCTCGTCAGTCTCGAATACCTGCGCCAGGGCATCGGGCTGCGCGGCTATGCGCAGCGCGATCCGCTCAACGAGTACAAGCGCGAGGCCTTCGAGATGTTCGAGGCGATGCTGACGCGCGTGCGCGAAACGGTGACCGGCGTCCTCAGCCACATCCAGATCCAGGTGCAGCGGCCGGAAGAGGCGGAGATGACCCGCCCGGCGCCGAAGGTGCAGGCGGTGCATCCGGAGCCCGCGATGGCGATGGCCGGTGCCGATGGACCGCTCACGGGCGGCAACGGCTCGGCGCGAGCCGCACCGGCGCGCCTTCCGGGCGATCAGGGCGGTGCCGGCGTGTCGCGGAACGCGCCCTGTCCCTGCGGGTCGGGACGCAAATACAAATACTGCCACGGCAAGATCTAACCCCAGGCGCGCAGGGGCAGCGTCGGGCTAAGCCAGCCCCCGCTTGCCCATCTCCAGGTATTTCTCGCGGCGGTCCTGGCGGAAGTCGATGTTGCTGCCGTTCACGAGGCCGGCGAGAGTCCGGTCGAGCGCCTCGCCGAGCGCGGTGACAGTCGCCGCCTTGTCGCGATGGGCCCCGCCCATCGGTTCCGGCACCACCTGATCGACGACGCCGAGCTGCAGCAGATCCTGGGCGGTCAGCTTCAAGGCCTCGGCCGCCGCTTCGCGGCCCTCCTCGCCGCTGCGCCAGAGGATCGAAGCGCAGCCCTCGGGCGAGATCACCGAGTACACCGCATGCTCCAGCATCACGACCCGGTTGGCGGCGGCCAGCGCAATGGCGCCGCCGGAGCCGCCTTCGCCGATCACGGCCGCGACGAAGGGGACACGGAGCTTGAGGCAGGTCTCGATGCAACGGGCGATCGCCTCGGCCTGACCGCGCGCCTCGGCATCCACGCCGGGATAGGCACCGGGGGTGTCGACGAGTGTCAGCACCGGCAGGCGGAAGCGGTCGGCCAGATCCATCAGCCGCTGCGCCTTGCGATAGCCCTCCGGCCGCGCCATGCCGAAATTGTGCTTCACCCGGGTGGTCGTGTCGGAGCCCTTCTCGTGTCCGATGACCATGACGGGCTTGCCGCGGAAACGGCCGAGCCCGCCCATGACCGCGGGGTCGTCGCCGAAGCTGCGGTCGCCGGCCAGCGGCGTGAAGTCCTCGACCAGGGTGCCGATGTAGTCGACCGCGTGCGGACGGTCGGGGTGGCGGGCCACCAGGGTCTTCTGCCACGCGCTGAGCTTGCCGTAGGTCTGCCGCAGCAGCCGGTCGGCCTTCTGCTGCAGCTTCCCGACCTCGTCGGCGATGTTGATGTCGCCGCCGTCGGACAGGTGGCGCAGTTCCGCGATCTTGCCTTCGAGTTCGGCGATCGGCTTTTCGAAGTCGAGATAGGTCGGCATCCCCTGCCCTGGCAATGCGCCGCCACTTCGCTCCGACGGGGGTCGGATGCAGCGGCGACTACTAGCACAGGCGAACCCACGTCGCGATTGGAAAACTCGCCGGTTCGTTCTTTGTTCGGCGTGCGGCCTCCGTTGCTGCGGGGCGCAAATCCTGGTGAAGTGCAGGGGTCGAGGGGGAGCTTCCGCCGATGTACGTCATCGATCCCGAGCGCATCGACCTGGCGCGCGAGTTCAAGGGCTGCATCTACGGGCGCCACAGCGGCGAACTGCAGCGCGTGCTCAACCGCATGCGCGGCGGCGCCAATGCCGGGCGCTACGTGATCGTCTGCACCAAGCGCCACCGTGAATGGAGCCTGGCGCGAATGGGGCAGCGGCCCGGCGATCCGCTGGTGCCGGTGCCCGGCTATGTCTTCCATTCGGACGAGGAGGCGGAGTGGACGGTATTCAAGCTGCGCTGGCGCGAACTGACCGGGCACGCGCTGCCCATCGACTGAGGCACCCGTGACACTCGCCATCGTCGGCTATGCCGACCGGATGAGCGTCCGGCCGGGCGAGACGCTCAAGGTCATGGTCAGCTGCGAGACGGGCGCCGCCAGCTACAGCGCCGCCCTCGTGCGCCTGATCTGCGGCGACGACTCGCCGAACGGGCCAGGCTACAAGGAGCAGCCGGTGGCGCATTCCGCCAACGGCACCTATCCCGGGCGACGGCAGCCGATCCACGCCGGCTCCTATGTCCTGGTGCCGTCGAGTCCGCTGCTGCAGTCCGTGAGCAGCTTCACGCTGCAGGCCCTGGTCTGGCCGACGACGCCGGGACGCGGGGCGCAGACCCTGCTCGGACGCTGGGACGCGCCATCGCAGGCCGGCTTTGCCCTGATCATCGACGAGACCGGCGCCGCCGCGCTGCGGCTCGGCGACGGCAGCGGGCGGACCGAGACGGTCTCGACCGGGGCGCCGCTCGACGCGCGCGCCTGGTACCGCGTGTCGGCCAGCTACGATGCGGAGACGCGCGCGGTCCGTGTCGTTCAGCAACCGCTGCGGCAGCGGGCTCTCGACCGGTCGGCGGCGGCCGTAGAGACGACCGCGCGGCTGGTTCCGCGAGCGCCGGCGGCGACCCCGTTTCTCATGGCGGCGCACGCGGCGGGGGAGCAGGCCGGCCGGCTCGTCACGGGCGGGCACTACAACGGGAAGATGGAAGCACCATGGCTGGCGCGGCGGGCGCAGGCGCCGGGCGAAGCGGGCGACCTCGTCGGCGCCTGGGACTTCGCGCGGGAGATCCCCGGCGACGATATCGTCGACGTCTCCGGCAACGGGCTCGATGGCATCGCCGTGAATCTGCCGACGCGGGCGATGACGGGGCATCTGTGGAACGGCGAGGTGCACCGCTGGAGCGAGAAGCCGGAGCATTACGCCGCCATCCATTTCCACGACGACGATCTCTACGACGCCGGGTGGGAGGCCGACTTCGAGGTTGCCATCCCCGGCGACATGCGAAGCGGCATCTATGCGGTGAAGCTCACGGCCGGCGAGCCGCGCGAGGATGGCGGGCACGAGGCCTTCGTCTCCTTCTTCGTGCAGCCGCCGCGCGGCCGGCCCACCGCGCCGGTCGCCTTCCTTGCGTCGACGGCGAGCTACATGGCCTATGCCAACAGCCATCACGGCTGGGACGATCCGCTGTCGGAGATCACCTACGGCTCGCTGCTGGAGTTCGGGCCGACCGCCCTGTTCCTCAACCAGCGGCGCGAGTTCGGCGTCTCCACCTACGACGTGCACACGGACGGCAGCGGCTCCTGCTACAGCTCGCGGCTGCGGCCGATCCTCAATACGCGGCCGAAGTTCAGCCTGTGGAACTTCGGCGCCGACCTGCACATCATCGACTGGCTGGAGGCGACCGGGCAGGCCTATGACGTCGTCACCGACGAGGCGCTGCACGAGGAGGGCCCAGCGCTGCTGCGGCCCTACCGCGCGGTCATCACGGGGACGCACCCGGAGTACCACTCGCGCGCCATGCTGCAGGCGGTCGACGGCTACCTGCAGGCCGGCGGCCGCCTGATGTACATGGGCGGCAACGGCTTCTACTGGCGCATCGCCTATCACCCGCTGAAGCCCGGCGTCATCGAGATCCGCCGCGCCGAGAACGGCACCCGCACCTGGATCGCCGAGCCCGGCGAGTACTATCTGGCCTCGACCGGCGAGAGGAGCGGGTTGTGGCGGTCGAGCGGCTGGTCGTCGCATCGCCTCGTCGGCGTCAGCTTCGGCTCGGAGGGGTTCGACGTGTCCTCCTACTACCGGCGGAAGCCCGGCAGCTTCGACCCGCGGGCGGCGTTCATCTTCGAAGGCGTCGGGGCGGACGAGAAGATCGGCGACTTCGGCGGCGTCGGAGGCGGCGCGGCAGGGCTGGAACTCGACATTATCGACCCGAAGCTCGGCACCCCGCCGCATGCGCTGCTGCTGGCCTCGTCGGAGAACCACTCGAACGTCTATCTGATGACGCCGGAGGAGATCATCTCGACCTATCCCGGGCTCGACGGGATCGAGGATCCGCGCGTGCGCGCCGACATGGTGTTCTTCGAGACGCCGAACGGCGGCGCGGTGTTCTCGACCGGCTCCATCGCCTGGGCCGGCAGCCTCGCCCACAACGGCTACGCCAACAACGTCGCCTGCATCACCGCCAACGTCCTCCGCCGCTTCCTCGACCCGGCGCCGCTGTAGCCGCCGGCAGCTGCAAGAAATGAAGGATGGACCCCATGTCCAGCGGAGATGGGGCAAGAAATGTAGGGGCGGGTCTCAGACCCGCCCTGGATCGGCCGGAATGACGTGGCCAAAGCTCGGCGGCGGGCCGAGAGAGGGCGGGTCTAAAGACCCGCCCCTACAGGCGGCCGCGAAATTGAGCGATGGACCCCATGTCCAGCGGAGAGTGATGTATGGGCGACCGGCAGGTCGCCCGCCGGTCGAGCGCGCCGATCTACGGGCGACCTGCCAGTCGCCCCTACGGGTATAGGACAATATTCCTGACCTGATCAGCGAATCGAGCAAACAACCCCATGTAAAGGAAGTTAACGACAGTGGGATGTCGCCCGGAGGATAGTGCATGCGGAGGCACAGGTCGTCCCGCGGCCGAACGAGGACCGTTTGGGTAGTCATTC
>JBKOWC010000314.1:0-5517 GCA_046724215.1 Pseudomonadota bacterium
CTATTGGCGCTCGTCGACGAATGCCTCGGCGGCGGGAAATCGGGATCGCAGGAATAATTGCGGCGGCGCATCATTGCGGCGCAACCGCCCGGGAGGGCGAGCGAATGTGTTCGCGCCGAACGCCCAGCCCGAGCACGCGCGCGGGGATGCGCTGGAGCCACGCGTATCGATCGATCAGGCGCAGGGCGAGCGGTGGCCGCGCGGCCGAAGGGGCATTCTCGAGAACCCTGCCGATGATGCGAGTCTGGATTGCGCGCTGAAGGGCCTGGATCACTCGCGTCGGCAGCATGCGGCGCGCCTGGACGCGGGCGAGCAGGCCATCGACATCCTGTCCGGCCGCGAGCGGCGCGGCCAGGATGTTGGCCGCGGCTACCGCATCCTGGATGGCCAGGTTTATCCCCACGCCGCCGACCGGCGACATGGCGTGCGCGGCGTCGCCGATCGCGATCAGCCCGGGGCAATGCCAGCGCGTCAGGCGATCCAGTGAAACCGACAGCAGCTTGACGTCGTCCCAGCCCGCCACGGCCTCGATTGCGTCCTTGAGCATCGGCGCGACGCTCGCGACCTCCTGACGGAAGGCGTCGAGGCCGCGGGCGCGGATCGCGTCGGCGCTCCCTTTGGCGAAGACGAAGGCGCACTGCCAATAGTCGCCGCGATCGAGCAGGGCGATGATGCGGCCGGGGGCGAAGATGCCGGTCGTGCGGTTCTGACGGTCCCGCTCCTTGGGGACGCGAAACCAGAAGACGTCCATCGGCGCCCCGAGATCCTCGCGCGGCAATGAAGCCGCGTCGCGGAGGACCGAGCGGCGTCCGTCGGCGGCGATCACCAGTCGCGAGAGCAGCCGCTTCCCGTCAGCGGTGGTGACGCCGGCGATGCGGCCGCCATCCGCGATCACGCCGGTCGCCTCGCAATTCATGCGCAGGGCGAAGGTGGGATAGGCGTGTGCCGCCTCGCTGACGAAATCGAGGAATTCCCACTGCGGCATCAGCGCGATGAAGCCGCGTGCCGACGGCAAATGCGAGAAATCGGCGACGGTGAAACGCCGGTCGCCGACCAGAGCCGATATCTTCGGCGCCTCGTCATGCGGCCGCGCGAGCAGCGCGTCGAGCAGGCCGAGCTCGGCGAAGAGGTCGAGTGTCGCGGGATGCACGGTATCGCCGCGGAAGTCGCGCAGGAAGTCGCCGTGCTTCTCGATCACCAGCGTCCTGGCACCGGCGCGCGCGAAGAGCAGGCCGGCCATCATCCCGGCGGGGCCGCCGCCGACGATCAATAGATCGTGATCCGTCATCTGCCGGCCTCCGCGCGCCGTTCTTTCACCCGAGCGGCTTGTCTGGGACTGTTCATCAAAAGGATGCGCCTGGACACCAGCCGCCACGTTGCAATGGTTTCACGCCGCTGTTTCAAACGTAACAGAATCTCGGCTGCGTGAAATCGTCGCGCAATTCGCGCCCGCCACATTGCGAGGCTCCGAGGTCGAGGAACTTGGCAGCATGAGCAATCTCTTGGGTCGACGGGCGGTCGTGGTTGGCGCGGGCATCGGCGGTCTGTCGGCGGCCGGCGTCCTGGCAGGGTATTTCGAACAGGTCGAAATCCTGGAGCGCGACACGCTGACGGCTTCCGCCGGCTCACGCTCCGGCACGCCGCAGGATCGCCACCCGCACGGCCTGTTGGCCGGCGGCCTCCAGGCGCTGCGGGAGATCTTTCCTGGCTTCGAGCGGGACCTTGCCGGGGCCGGCGCGGTGCCTGTGCGGGTCGCCCGGGACCTCCGGTACGAGCGGGCGGACGTCGGTGTGCTGCCGCCGCGGGATTTCGGCTGGTCGGTCCTCTGCGCGTCCCGACCGCTCATCGAACTCGTGCTGCGACGTCGGGCCGAAGCGATTAGGAATATCATCCTGCGGCCCAAGTGTCGGGTAACGAAGCTCGTGCCCGCGACAACTGGGGCCGCCGTGACGGGCGTCCGGTACGACACCGTATCGGCCCGGTCGAGGTTCCTGGAAGCCGACCTTGTGGTCGACGCGTCCGGTCGCGGGGCGCTCGCTTCGGCAGTGCTCGACGCCCTCGGCTGGGAGCGCCCGGCGGTGACCGAGATCGGCGTCGATCTCAGCTATGCGACCGCCGTGGTGCCGATTCCTGCCGATGCGCCACCCGACTGGAAGCTCGTGCTGACGCTTCCCGATCCGCCGGCCCGGGCGATCAACGCGGTGCTGGTGCCCGCGGAGGGCGGCCGCTGGATGGTGCTGATCGCTGAGCGCGGCGCCACCGCGCGGCTGGAGACCTGGGGCGAGTTCCTTGACGCGACCCGCAGGCTGATCACGCCGACGCTCTACAACGCGCTCCGTCATGTCGCGCCGGCGCAAGCCATCCGGCACTACCGCTTTCCCGCGAGCCAGTGGCGGCATTTCGAGCGGCTGCCGCACCTGCCCCGCGGGATACTGCCGATGGCCGATGCACTCTGCCGGTTCAATCCGATCTACGGCCAGGGCATGTCGGCGGCCGCCATGCAGGCGCGTCTCTTGCAGGATGCCTTGCGCCGGGCGGCTGCGGAAGGCGATCCCATCGCGGCGGCGCAGGCCGGGTTCATGGCCGAGGTGGGCGCCGTCCTCCAGACGCCCTGGAGCATGTCCACGAGCGCCGACCTTGCCTTCCCCACGACGCGCGGCGAACGCCCAGCAAATTTCGAGGAATGCCGGCAGTTCGAGACCGCCCTCTTCGGCGCGACCGTCGCGGATCCGATCGTCCATCGGACCCTCATCGAAGTCAGCCAGCTCCTGCAGCCGTTCAGCCGGTTGCAGGAACCGGACATGCTGCGCCGGATCGAGTCCGTGTCGGCTGACGCAGCCGCCTGAACGCCGTCCCCATCGCGGTCCGAGGTCGGCACGGCAACGAAGGCCTGGCAGCCGTCGATGTGATGGTCGGGAGGAGAGGATTCGAACCTCCGGCCTCCTGCTCCCGAAGCAGGCGCTCTACCAGGCTGAGCTACCCCCCGACCGGGATATTGTCGATGGCGCGGCGATTTCGCGCTGCTGAGACGCGGCTCGCTTCCGGGACCCGACAGCGGCAGGGACGCGAAGGCGCAACTGGCCGGAAAACCCATCGGGACGAGCTACTCCGAATCAGCGCGGCCTTATATGCCATCGGCGGGAGCCCCGCAAGATGCAAGCGGGCGGTCGGCGCCGGCTGCGGTCGTCATTTCCCATCGGCGGAACTTGGTACTATCGTCGCGGCCGGAAAGGCGGACGATGGCGAGGAAACCGGAATCGGAGTCGACCAGGCTCGACGACGCGGCGCGGGCCGGCTGGCTTTACTATATCGCGGGCAACACCCAGGACGAGATCGCCAGCAAGCTCGGCGTGTCGCGCCAGACGGCCCAGCGGCTGGTCTCCCTGGCGGTCAGCGCGCGGCTTATCAAGGTGCGCCTCGACCATCCGATCGCGCACTGCCTCGACCTGTCGCAGCGGCTGAAGGACAAGTTCGAACTCGACCTCTGCGAGGTCGTGCCGGCCGATCCGGCATCGGCATCGACCATGTTGGGCGTGGCCGAGGCGACGGCGGCGGAACTCGAGCGCCGGCTGGAATCGCGGCACCCCATCATCGTCGCCCTCGGTTCCGGCCGCACGCTGCGGGCCGCGGCCGACCAGCTGCCGCCGATGGACTGCCCGCAGCACAAGATCGTCTCGCTGGTCGGCAACATCGCGACCGACGGTTCGGCTTCGTTCTATGACGTGATCACGCGCGTGGCCGACGCGGTGCGGGCGCCGCACTACCCGATGCCGCTCCCGGTCATCGCCAGCTCGGTCAGCGAGAAGAAGCTGCTGCTGGCGCAGAAGCCGGTGAGGCACGTCATCGATCTGGCGCGCCAGGCCGACGTCACCTTCGTCGGCGTCGGGCATCTCGGCGACAGCGCGCCGCTCCTGCAGGACGGCTTCGTCAACCGCGACGAGATGCGGGCCCTGATGAAGGCGGGCGCGATCGGCGAGATCACCGGCTGGGCCTTCGACAGGAGCGGCCAGATGGTCGAGGGGCTGACCAACGACCGGGTCGCCAGCGTCGCGCTGGACCGGCCGGCGAAGCGGTTGATCATCGGCGCCGCCATGGGACCGGCCAAGGTCGACGCCCTGGGCGGAGCGCTGACCGGACGGCTCGTCAACGGGCTCATCACCAACGAAGCGATGGCTGAGCGTCTGCTCAAGGAGTAGGCGGCGCGCTGCCTGAAATCCGCCCGCTCCATCAGGGCGGTGACGCCGCGGGCGGCAGAATGCTGCACCGCAGCGACGAATCTGCCTTGACTCTGAGCAGCGGGGATCGGGTATATGCTCGCAGTCTTGGCAAAAGCTCACTAGCCGGTGCAAAGGGAGGAAGTAATGAAAGCGGCACTCCGAGTGCTTCTGGGTGCGAGTGTCATCGCGGGCTTCGCGTGGTCGGCGCAAGCCGATACGAAACTGACGATCGCAACGGTCAACAACGGCGACATGATCCGCATGCAGAAGCTGACCGACGATTTCAAGGCGAAGAATCCGGGCATCGATCTGCAGTGGGTGACGCTCGAAGAGAACGTCCTGCGCCAGAAGGTCACGACCGACATCGCCACCAAGGGCGGCCAGTTCGACGTGCTGACCATCGGCACCTACGAGGTGCCCATCTGGGCGAAGAAGGGCTGGCTGGTGGCGCTCGACAATCTCGGCGCCGACTACGACGCCGACGATCTGCTGCCGGCGATCCGCTCCGGCCTGTCGCTCGACGGCAAGCTCTATGCCGCGCCGTTCTACGGCGAGAGCTCGATGGTCATGTATCGCAAGGACCTGTTCGAGAAGGCCGGCCTCTCGATGCCGGACAAGCCGACCTGGGACTTCATCAAGACCGCCGCGGAAAAGATTACCGACAAGGGCAGCGAGACCTATGGGGTATGCCTGCGCGGCAAGGCCGGCTGGGGTGAGAACACGGCTTTCCTCACGGCGACCGCGAACTCCTTCGGCGCCCGCTGGTTTGACGAGAAGTGGAAGCCGCAGTTCGACCAGCCGGAATGGAAGAACACGCTGACCTACTATATCGGCCTGATGAAGGAGGCTGGCCCGCCGGGCGCCTCGTCCAATGGCTTCAATGAGAACCTGGCCCTCTTCAATTCGGGCAAGTGCGGCATGTGGATCGACGCCACCGTCGCCGCCTCCTTCGTGACCAATCCCAAGGAATCGAAGGTCGCCGACAAGGTCGGCTTCGCCCTGGCACCCGACAACGGCCTCGGCAAGCGCGGCAACTGGCTGTGGGCGTGGTCGCTCGCCATTCCCGCCGGCTCGAAGAAGACCGACGCGGCCGAGAAGTTCATCGCCTGGGCAACCGGGCCGGCCTATCTCGACCTCGTCGCCAGCAAGGAAGGCTGGGCGAACGTCCCTCCGGGTACGCGCACCTCGCTCTACTCTAATCCGGAGTACGCGAAAGTGTCGTTCGCCAAGATGACGCTCGACTCGATCAACGCGGCCGACCCGACCAAGCCGACCGTCAAGCCGGTGCCCTATACCGGGG
>JBKOWC010000209.1:0-5971 GCA_046724215.1 Pseudomonadota bacterium
CTCGAGCACCGGCAGCATCGCCTGCAGGCCCGACAGCTTCTTCTCATGCAGAAGCACGTACGGGTTCTCCAGCTCGCACAGCATCTTCTCGGCGTTGGTGATGAAGTACGGCGAGAGGTAGCCGCGGTCGAACTGCATGCCCTCGACGACGTCGAGCTCGGTCTCCAGGCTCTTCGCCTCTTCGATCGTGATGACGCCCTCGTTGCCGACCTTCTGCATCGCCTGGGCGATCATGTCGCCGATCGTGCGGTCGCCGTTGGCCGAAATCGTGCCGACCTGGGCGATCTCCTCGGAGGTCGAGACCTTCTTGGAGCGCTTCTTCACGTCGTCGACGACGGCGTCGACGGCGAGGTCGATGCCGCGCTTCAGGTCCATCGGGTTCATGCCCGCGGCCACCGCCTTGACGCCTTCGCGCACGATCGCCTGGGCGAGAACCGTCGCCGTCGTCGTGCCGTCACCGGCGAGGTCGTTGGTCTTCGAGGCCACTTCGCGCACCATCTGGGCGCCCATGTTCTCGAACTTGTCCGAAAGCTCGATCTCCTTGGCGACCGTCACACCGTCCTTGGTGATGCGCGGGGCGCCGAACGACTTGTCGAGCACGACGCAGCGGCCCTTGGGGCCGAGCGTCACCTTCACGGCGTCGGCGAGAATGTCGACACCGCGCAGCATGCGCGCGCGGGCGTCGCCGCCGAATTTCACGTCCTTCGCAGCCATTATTCTGAACTCCTCTTGTGGTTTTCTTGCGTCACGAGCGGCCGCTTAGGCGGCCTTCTTCTTGGCGGCGCTGCCCTCGATGACGCCCATGATGTCGGACTCCTTCATGATCAACAGCTCTTCGCCGTCGATCTTGACCTCGGTGCCCGACCACTTGCCGAACAGGACGCGGTCGCCGGCCTTGACGTCGATCGGAATGAGCTTGCCGCTCTCGTCACGGCCGCCGGGACCGACGGCGACGACTTCGCCCTCCTGCGGCTTCTCCTTCGCGGTGTCGGGGATGATGATGCCGCCGGCCGACTTGGCCTCTTGCTCGACGCGGCGAACGACCACGCGATCATGGAGCGGGCGGAATTTCATGTCTGAACCTCCGTTGGGTTTGCTGTTTCTGCGTTTTGAATACCACGGCTGTCGAGGCTGTTAGCACTCTGAGCCGTCGAGTGCCACGCATTTAGAAAATTATGCCCGGAGAGTCAAGGCGCTCGACGCCATCCGCGCAAGAATCTTTCTTTGCGACCACGGACAAGGCTGGCAGCAGTCTCGACCGTAGGCTGCTAAGTGGTTGTTTTCATTGCTCTTTAACCTACATCTGTCAGCATGACGGGGCCTGGGGATGATTCGCAATCGCCAGATCGAGTGGGTGACATGACAGAGTTCGCAAAACAGCTCAGGGACTACCGGCTGACGACCGCCGAGATCCTCTACCATCTCCCCGACCACCCCGGCCTCCTGCAAAGCTATATCTGGCAGGACCTGGACCTTGCCCCGCGCTTTCCGGTGCTGCACAAATTCCTCGATTTCTGGGCGCGGAGCCTGGACGGCAAGCTGCATTCGGTGCGCGTCGCCTCGGTCGGGCTGATCAAGCCCGCGGAATTCCGCTACACGGACGCCTGCCTCAGCTTGCAGTAGCTGCCGCTCCCGCGCGCAACCGCCGCGGGACATCGCCCTTGCCGCGCGGCAGAGGGCTCCGCTAGAACGCCTGCGCGTGCGCTTTCATCGCGAGGTCCCCTCGCGATGACATGCGGCAGTCTCTTAAAGCCGGCATTGCCATCGTGCGTCCTTCGACAGGCTCAGAATGAGGTCCAGTCTTACTGGCATAAAGAACGCCCCTCATCCTGAGCTTGTCGAAGGACGCAGGCCGCCGATCCAAGCCGTCGATCAACGCGGCGCCGACCGCCCTATCGCGACCTGGCTGCTCGTCTGCTGCGCCATGATCTTCGCGATGGTGGTGATCGGGGGCATCACGCGGCTCACCGAATCGGGCCTGTCGATCACCGAATGGAAGCCGATCACCGGGGTCGTGCCGCCGGTCAGCGAATCGGACTGGCAGCACGAGTTCCAGCTCTACCAGCAGATCCCGGAATACCAGCAGGTCCACCGGGGCATGACCCTGGCCGAGTTCAAGGGCATCTTCTTCTGGGAGTATCTGCATCGCCTCTGGGGCCGGCTCATCGGCATCGTGTTTGCCGTGCCGTTCGCCTATTTCCTGCTGCGCGGCTGCATCCGGCGCCCGCTCGTGCCGCACCTGGCGGCCATGCTGGTGCTGGGCGGCCTGCAGGGCGCTCTCGGCTGGTTCATGGTGGAGAGCGGACTCAGCGTCCGCACCGACGTCAGCCAGTACCGGCTCGTCGCCCATCTGCTCGCCGCCGTCGCCATCTACAGCTATATCTTCTGGGTTGCGCTGACGCTGCTGCGGCCGGCGTCCGCGGCCGGGATCGAGACGCGGCGGCTGCGGCCGCACCAATTCCTGCTGGCGGCGCTCATCATCGTCACGCTGGCCTTCGGCGGGTTCGTGGCCGGTCTCAACGGCGGCCTCGTCTACAACACGTTCCCGCTGATGGGCGGACGGCTCATCCCCGCCGATGCCTTCGCCACGGCGCCGGCATGGCGCGCGCCGTTCGAGGATTCGGTGACGGCCCAGTTCATCCATCGGTGGCTGGCCATGACCGTCGTCGCCCTGGCGCTGGCACTTTGGCTGCGGGCGCGACGGCTGCGGCTGCTGCCGATCCATCTTCTCGCCGCCATGGTCCTGCTGCAGGCGGCTGTCGGCATCTCCACCCTTCTCCTGACCGTGCCGATCCCGCTGGCCGCGCTGCACCAGGCCGGCGCGGTCGCGCTGTGGACGCTCGCCTTGTGGGGCCTGCACGCGACGCGATAACCTGCGCCCCTTGCCAGGAGGGAGCACAGCATGCAGCCAGTGAACTGGGGCATCATCAGCACCGCCAAGATCGGCACGGAAAAGGTCATTCCGGCGATGCAGAAGAGCAGGCATTGCAGCATCCAGGCGATCGCGTCGCGCGACCTCGCCCTGGCGAAGAAGTGGGCGCAGACGCTCGGCATCCCCAAGGCCTACGGCTCTTATGAGGAACTGCTGGCCGATCCGGACATCGAGGCGGTCTACAATCCCCTGCCCAACCACCTGCATGTGCCCTGGTCGATCAAGGCGGCCGAGGCCGGCAAGCATGTGCTGTGCGAGAAGCCGATCGCGCTCGATGCCAAGGAGGCGCAGACGCTGGTCGACGCCCGCGACCGCACCGGCAAGCTCATCACCGAGGCCTTCATGGTGCGCGGCCATCCGCAGTGGCTGCGCGCCCGCGAGCTGGTGCGCGAGGGCCGCATCGGCGAGCTGCGCGCCATCCAGGGCTTCTTCAGCTATTTCCTCACCGATCCCACGAACGTCCGCAACCTGGCCGACATCGGCGGCGGCGGCCTCTACGACATCGGCTGCTATCCGATCGTCACCTCGCGCTTCCTCTTCGGCGCCGAGCCGACCCGGGTCGTCGGCCTGATCGAGCGCGATCCCGCTTTGAAGATCGATCGCCTGGCGAGCGCCATCCTCGACTATCCCAAGGGGCAGGCGAGCTTCGTCTGCTCGACCCAGCTGGTGCCCTACCAGCGCATGCAGATCTTCGGCACCAAGGGGCGGATCGCCGTCGAGATCCCCTTCAACGCCCCGCCGGACAAGCCCTGCCGCATCTTCGTCGACGACGGCAGCGGGCTCGGCGACGTCTCGCAGAAGGTCGAGAGCTTTCCGGTCTGCGACCAGTACGCCATCCAGGGCGATCTGTTCTCGGAGGCGATCCGCAGCGGCAAGCCGGTCGCCTTCCCGCTCGACGATGCCGTCAAGAACATGCGGGTCATCGACGCCCTCTTCCGCTCCGCCCGGAACAACGCCTGGGAAAGCGTCTGAGTGGAATCCGCCTTGTCGACAAAGGCCCTGCCGGGCTAGCTTTTGACCAAACGATCAAGAATCGGTCCGATCCGAGTCCAGAAGATCCGAAATAGAGGAGGCTACAGAAATGAGTGGCAAAGCATTGCGGCTCGCTTTGATCGCGGGCGCCGCCAGCGCCGTCGTCGGCGCCACAGCCTACGCCGACATGCTGCAGAGCGTCGGCAAGGGCGAGGGCGAGGTCGATATCGTCGCCTGGGCCGGCTACATCGAGCGCGGCGAGAACGACAAGAACTACGATTGGGTCACCGGATTCGAGAAGGCGACCGGGTGCAAGGTCACCGTCAAGGTCGCGGCGACGTCGGACGAGATGGTCTCGCTGATGAACGGCGGCGGCTTCGATCTCGTGACGGCATCGGGTGACGCTTCCCTGCGCCTCGTCGCCGGCGGCACGGTGCAGGAAGTGAACACGGCGCTGATCCCGAGCTTCGGCACGGTCGATCCGCGCCTGCAGAGCGCCCCCTGGCACACGGTGGGCGGCAAGCACTATGGCGTGCCCTATCAATGGGGCCCGAACGTGCTGATGTACAACGCCAAGGTCTTCCCGAACGCGCCGCAGAGCTGGGACGTCGTCTTCGAGCCGATGAAGTTCCCCGACGGCAAGCCGAACAAGGGCCGCGTCCAGGCCTACTACGGCCCGATCTACATCGCCGACGCGGCGCTCTACCTGATGCACGACAAGCCCGAGCTCGGCATCAAGGACCCCTATGAGCTCACCAAGGAGCAGTTCGACGCCGCCGTCGAGCTGCTGAAGGGCCAGCGCCAGATCGTGCAGAAATACTGGAGCGACGCCACGGCGCAGACCGAGGACTTCGTCAACGAGGGCGTCGTCGCGGCGCCGTCCTGGCCGTATCAGGTGAACCAGTTGCGCAGCGGCGGCAAGATCCAAGTCGGCAGCACGGTGCCGGCCGAAGGCGCCACCGGCTGGGCCGACACGACGATGATGCACGCCAAGGCCGCGCATCCGAACTGCGCCTATATGTGGCTCGAGCACTCCCTGCAAAAGGACGTGCAGGCGAGCGTCGCCTCCTGGTTCGGCAGCGTCCCGGTCGTCCCGGCCGCCTGCAAGGGCAACGCGCTCCTGACCGACACCGGCTGCGAGACCAACGGCATCAGCAACTTCAGCCGCATCCATTTCTGGAAGACGCCGATCGCCGACTGCGGCGACGACCGCGGCAAGACCTGCGTCCCCTACAAGGACTGGGTCAGCGCCTACCAGGCCATCCAAAGCGGCACGTGACGAAAAGGGGACAGACCCCTTTTCTCATGAGCCCAATGCCGACACGCGATTGCTGCAGGGGCGGGTCTAAGACCCGCCCCTACGCACGCGCTACGGATGTTTTCCTATTCTTGATTCCCCCGCGAAAGCGGGGGTCCAGGGCAAGTGACGGTGCCCCGCCCCTGGACCCCCGCTTTCGCGGGGGAATCAAGAAGAGTTTGGCACTGCGTAGGTGCATCGCAGACCGCATGTTCGCGCCTACCGGTCTGAGACCCGGCCCTTCAAACGCCGTGCCCTATGACTGACGCCGCCTCCTCCGCGGTCAGCTTCCGCAATGTCAGCCGGCTCTACGGCGAGGTGCGCGCGGCCGACGATCTCAGCTTCGACATCGAGGACGGCGAGTTCTTCGCCCTGCTCGGGCCGTCGGGCTCGGGCAAGACCACATGCCTGCGCCTGATTGCCGGCTTCGAGCAGCCGACCTCCGGCGACATCCGCGTCCACGGCCGGCCGATGGCCGGCGTGCCGCCCTATGAGCGCGACGTCAACACCGTCTTCCAGGACTACGCGCTCTTCCCGCACATGAGCGTCGGCGAGAACGTCGCCTACGGCCCGATGATCCGCAAGGTGCCGAAGGCGGAGCGCGAAAAACAGGCCGAGGCGATGCTCGAGATGGTGGCGCTCGGCGGCCTCGGCGGCCGCCGGCCCAGCCAGCTCTCCGGCGGCCAGCGCCAGCGCGTCGCCCTGGCGCGCGCCCTCATCAACCAGCCGAGCGTGCTGCTCCTGGACGAGCCGCTCGGCGCCCTCGACCT
>JBKOWC010000077.1:0-16916 GCA_046724215.1 Pseudomonadota bacterium
CGGCGCCGGTTGCCCGGCGCCGCTTCCATCCCCCTTTTGCGGTGAGGGATTACTGCAGGATGATCTCGACGCGACGGTTGGCCTGCTCGCGCACGCCATCCGCCGTCGGCACTGCCGGCTCGCTTTCGCCGCGACCGGCGACCGTGATCACATCGGCCGGGATGCCGCCCTTGATCAGGGCATCGCGGACCGAGTCGGCCCGGCGCAGCGACAGCGCCATGTTGTACTCTTCCGTGCCGGCGCGGTCGGTGTGGCCGGTGTCGGTCACATGGACGTTGCCCATCTTCTGCGCATCGGCCAGGACCTGCGCGATCACCGCCTGGCCGGCCTTGTTGATGTTCGACTTGTCGAAGTCGAAGAGCACGATGTAGGTGTTCGGCGCCGCCGCCATCGCCTTCGGCCCGAGTTCCGCCAGCGCCGCCTCGAACTTGTCGCGACACGGCTTCACGTGGTCGTCGGTCAGATTCTCGTACCAGAAGTCTTCCTGCGCCTCATGCTGGTAGCAGTCGAAGGCCACCTGCGCCTTCGCCGCCGCCGCCGGGTTGCTGTCCCGGGCGCCGCCGTCGAGCGCGGCGATCAGCTTGGCGCGGCCGTCGGTCAGCGGCTGCGTGTGATCGCCGGCCTGCGGCACTTCCTCAGGCAGCACCACCTGGCCGCCCGCCGCCGCAAGGCCCTTGACCGCAAAGTAGTCGGCGGCGTGCCAGTCGCGTTCCGCCTTCTCGTCCGCGACGAAGGCCCGATATTCCTCGGTCAACGCCTGCGTGAAGGGCGTTCCGCCCGTGGCCTGGACGCTCTCCATCTTCGCGATGTTGGTGGTGCAGCCCGCCAGCACGCCGGCGAGGCCGAGCGCCAGATACACGAAGGACAGATTCCTGAGCCGCTTGAATTCCGACATGTCGTCTCCCCCGATGCCAGCGAGCCCATTGCGGCCCACCATAGTCCATTCGGTCCGGTCATAGAGACCGTCGGACGAGATCACAATTGGACTTTAGTCCAATGCTGCCGGCCCGTCGACCGAGGCAGCAGAGCGCAGCTTGCCTCTACACGGGTGAGCCGAGGCGCGTGTCACTCGGCGGCCTCGTCGATGCGGATGGGGCCGATGAACCCGGCGGCCGCCGGCCGGCGCCGGCGACGCGCCAGCCAGTTGTTGAGGCGGTCGAGATAGAGATAGACCACCGGCGTCGTGTAGAGCGTCAGGACCTGGCTGAGCAGTAGGCCGCCGACGATCGTATAGCCGAGGGGGCGTCGGAGCTCCGAGCCGGTGCCATGGCCGAGCATCAGCGGCAGGCCGCCGAAGAGCGCCGCCATGGTCGTCATCATGATGGGGCGGAAGCGCAGGAGGCAGGCGCGGTAGATCGCCTCGCGCGGCATCAGGCCCTCGTGGCGCTCTGCCGCGAGGGCGAAGTCGATCATCATGATGCCGTTCTTCTTGACGATGCCGATGAGCAGGATGATGCCGATGAGGGCGATCACGCTGAGGTCGTAGCCGAAGGCCATCAGGATCAGGAGCGCGCCGACGCCGGCCGACGGCAGTGTCGAGAGGATGGTGAGCGGGTGGATGTAGCTCTCGTAGAGCATGCCCAGGATGAGGTAGACCACGACCAGCGCGGCGCCGATCAGATAGGGCTGGGTCGACAGCGAGCTCTGGAAGGCCTGGGCGGTGCCCTGGAAGGTTCCGACCAGCGAAACCGGCTTTCCCATTTGCCGCTCGGCCCCTTGGATTGCGTCGACCGCTTGGCCGAGCGACGTGCCCGGGCTGAGATTGAAGGACAGCGTCACGGCCGGAAACTGGCCCTGGTGGCTGATCGAGAGGTAGTTGGTCTTGTCGGTGTCGAACTTGACGAAGACGCTGAGCGGCACCTGCTGGCCGGTCACCGGCGACTTCACGTAGATCTTCTGCAGCGAGGCCGGGTCCGCCTGGAAGCGCGGGTCGACCTCGAGCACGACGTGGTACTGGCTGAGCTGCGTGAAATACTGCGCCACCTGACGCTGGCCGAAAGCGTCGTAGAGCGTGTCGTCGATCATCTGCGGCTGGATGCCGAAGCGTGCCGCGGTATCGCGGTCGATGGTTACGGTCACCGACGTCGCGCTCGTCTGCTGGTCGCTGGCCACGTCCTGGATCTGGGACAGCGACTTGAACTTCTCGAGCATGCGCGGCGCCCACTGGTTCAGTTCCGCCAGGTTCGCGTCCTGCAGCGTGTACTGGTACTGCGTGCGGCTGAGGCGGCCGCCGACGTTGATGTCCTGCGAGGCCTGCAGGAAGAGCGCCACGCCCTCGACCTTTGCCAGCTGCGGCCGCAGGCGGTTGATGATCTCGTCGGCGCTCGCCTTGCGCTGGTCATGCGGCTTCAAGGTAATGAAGAAGCGGCCGGTATTCTCCGCCGGCGAGGCGCCGCCGGGGCCGACGGCCGAGACGAAGCTCGCGATGTCCGGATCCTTGGCGATGACGGCGGCGAGGGCCTGCTGCTTCTCCATCATGCCGGCAAAGGAGATGTCCTGGGCGGCCTCGGAGATCCCGGTCAGCATGCCGGTGTCCTGCTGCGGGAAGAAGCCCTTGGGAATCTCGATGTAGAGGAACACGGTCGCGGCCATGGCCAGCAGCAGCACGCCCAGCATGATCGGCTGGTGGCGCAGCACCCATTTGAGACCGCGATCGTACTGCCGGAGCAGCCAGTCGAAGAAGGCCTCCGCCGCGCGATAAAGCCGGCCATGCTGCTCGCGCTTTCGCTCGCGCAGGAAGCGCGCACACATCATCGGGGTCATGGTCAGGGAGACGAAGGCCGAAACCAGGATCGCCATGGTCACGGTCATCGCGAACTCGCGGAAGAGGCGGCCGACGACGCCGCTCATCAGCAACAGCGGAATGAACACGGCGACGAGCGAGAAGCTGATCGACAGGATCGTGAAGCCGATCTCGGCCGCGCCCTTGAGCGCCGCGTCGCGCGGCTTCATGCCGGCCTCGACGTGCCGCATGATGTTCTCGATCATGACGATGGCGTCGTCGACGACGAAGCCGACGGCGATGGTGAGGCCCATCAGCGAAAGGTTGTCGAGGCTATAGCCCACGAGATACATGAGCGCGGCCGTGCCGAGCAGCGCCAGAGGCACCGTGGCACCCGGGATCGCTGTCGCCCAGAACTGCCGCAGGAACAGGAAGATCACCATCACGACCAGGCAGATGGTGACGAGCATCGTGACCTGCACGTCGGAGACCGAGGCGCGGATCGTCTGCGTGCGGTCGGAGATGATGCTGATATTGAGGCTCGGCGGAATCGCCGCCTGAAGGCGCGGCAGCGCCGCCTTCACGCGGTCGACCGTCTCGATGACGTTGGCGGAGGGTTGCTTCATGATGATCAGCAGGATGCCGCGCTTGCCGTTCTCCCAGGCGGCGAGCTTGGCGTTCTCCGGGCCGGCGATCGCCTGGCCGATGTCGCGGATGCGCACGGGTGCGCCGTTGCGATAGGCGACGACGACGTCGTTGTAGGCGTCGGCCTTCAGCAGCTGGTCGTTGTCATAGATGGTGAAGCTCTGCCGCGGCCCGTCGAAGCTACCCTTGGGGGCATTGACGGTCGCGCTGTTGAGCGCGCTGCGGACGTCCTCCAGCGAGAGGCCGAGGGCGGCGACCTTGGCGGGGTCGACCTGTACCCGCACGGCCGGCTTCTGCTCGCCGCCGATATTGACGAGGGCGACGCCGGGGATCTGCGAGATCTGCTGGGCGAGGATCGTGTCGGCGGCATCGTCAACCTCGGTGAGCGGCAGGGTGTCGGACTGCACTGCCATGATCAGGATCGGCGAGTCCGCCGGATTGACTTTGCGGTAGGTCGGCGGGCTCGGCAGGTCCTGCGGCAGCTGGCCGCCGGCGGCGTTGATGGCCGCCTGCACGTCCTGCGCCGCCGCGTCGATGTTGCGGTTGAGGTCGAACTGGATGGTGATGCTGGTCGTGCCGAGGCCGCTGGTCGAGGTCATTTGGCTGACGCCGGAGATCTGTGCGAACTGCCGCTCGAGCGGCGTCGCCACGGCCGAGGCCATCGTCTCAGGATTGGCGCCGGGCAGCGAGGCCGAGACCTGGATGGTCGGGAAATCCACCTCCGGCAGCGGCGCCACCGGGAGGAGGGGATAGCCGATGAGGCCGGCGAACAGGATCCCCACCATCAGCAGCGAGGTCGCGATCGGCCGTTCGATGAAGGGCCTGGAGAATTGCACGGCGATGGCGTCTCAGAGAGGGTCGGCGTGGCTCGTGCTGGCCACGGCGCTCGCGCCGGCGTCGCGCGCCTGCACCCGCGCGCCCGGGTGCAGCTTGTACTGCCCGTCGACGACGACCTGCTCGCCGGCATCGAGGCCGGCGTCGACCAGTGCGATCCCGTCCTGGATCTGCGCGACCTTGATGGGCCGCGCCTCGACGGTCTTGTCGGGCTTGATGACATAGGCGAAGTCGCCTTGCGGTCCGCGCTGCACGACGGCCGCAGGCACGGTAATGCCGTCGTGACGCACCGACACGTAGAGCTTCACGTTGACGAACTGCCCCGGCCACAGCGCGTGATCCTTGTTCGGAAACGTGGCCTTCAGGCGCATCGTGCCGGTGGTCTGGTCGATCTGATTGTCGATCAGCGCCAGCGTGCCCTGGCCGAGGCTGGTGTTCCCGTCGCGGCTGTGAGCCTCGGTCTTGAGCGCGCCCTGGGCCATGGCGTGCGTGACGTCCGGCAGGCTGTCTTCCGAGAGCGTGAAGACCACGGAGACCGGCTCAATTTGGGTGATCACGACGAGACCGGTCTGGTCGGTGGCGTGCACGATGTTCCCTTGGTCGATCAGCCGCAGGCCGGTGCGCCCGGAGATCGGCGCCGTGATGTTGGTGTAGTCGAGCTGCACCTTGGCGCTGTCGATCGCGGCCTGGTCGGCCTCCACCTCCGCTTCCAGCTGCGCCGCCAGGGCCTTGGCGGAGTCCGCGGTCTGCTGCGACACGGCGCCGCGGGCCGCCAGATTGACGTCGCGCTGCATGTCGATGCGGGCATTGGCGAGCTGCGCCGCATCGCTCGCCTTCTTTCCCACGGCCTGGTCGAGCGCCGCCTGGAACGGCCGCGGATCGATCTGTACCAGGGCGTCGCCTGCCTTGACGTCCTGGCCCTCGGTGAAGTCGATCTTGTCGATCTGCCCGTCGACCCGCACCTTGACCGTGACGGTGTTGAACGCCTGCACGCCGCCGATGCCCGTCAGATAGATCGGCACGTCCTGACGCCGGACGCCGACGGATACGACCGGCACCGGTGGCGGGCCGGCGGTCGGTGACGCCGTCGCCGCATCGCGATTGAGCTGCCAGGTAAGGCCAGCCGCTCCGGCAGCGGCGACCAGGATGATCACTGCGACAACACGACGCTTCATCGACGCACTCCCTGACAATCGCATTCCCAGGAAAATGCGAGGTTGCCGCATGCTGACGCTGCCGCAATGTGGTGACAGATGTTGATACGTAGCCTGCTACCGTTTGACGCAGAGGGGACCCGCAGGGGAATCCGGCGGCTGAATGATCAACGATGAAGCGGCGGGATTCCGTCGCGCGCGCCGGCCTAGCCCGCGAAATGCGCTTCCGGCAACCCAAGGGATGCCCCCGGTTCGAAGGCGAAGCCGCCGCCCGCCTGGGGTTGCCGCTTCAGTTCGTCGGGCGCGAGATCGATCGAGGCGGAGGTCACGTAGACGACGTCCAGCCGCGGCCCGCCGAATGTCGAGCAGGTCGGCCGCTGCATGGAGACGGCCACGACGCGCTCGACGTGCCCTTCGGGTCATGGCGGGTGACGCGCCAGCAGCTCCACTTATCTCGGCAAACCATATCGGAGTCGAACACAGCCATATTTGGCTGTCAGTAAGCCAGAACGGACCATCGGGACCGGGACAGCGGGATACGAGGGGACAAATGTCCCGTCCGTCCCGGTAGCTGCCATGACGTGCAATCGCATCGGGCCGCGCCCGCGGACGGGGCCCCGCTCTATCTCGACAACGGCGCCGACCTGCATGGCGTCGTCGTCCCATGACACAGTGCGGCGCATGGCCCTGGGCTTCGCTGGGGCAAGCATGATCCTCGCGTCAGTAACAGGCACGTCCATCCCTTCCGTCGATGAAGTCCTGATGTACATACCCCCGCCAGATCAGCGCGCCGCAACCTTCGCCGCGGTAGCCTTCCGGCGCCACGCCTGCGCCAGGGGCGAAAGACAAGTCAGAAGACGATCTGTCCTCGCTCGTACAAGCCGCGACCAGCAGGAGAGAAAGCAATACCAAAAGGCGCATGGGTCACCTCCGGATCGACAATCTACCGAGTCAATCCGGGGCAGCCTTGGCGGTCTCTGCCGTGAATTGCACGAAACCGCTGCGATCGCTGGCGCGGCGGTCCTGCGCCTAGTTCGTCTGCTCCTCCGGCGGCGGCTTCATGGCGCCCGTCATGATGGCGACCGCGTCCGACATCGAGTGCTGCGACGGCCTGATCAGCGCGATGCGCCGGCCCAGCCGATGGATATGGATGCGGTCGGAGACCTCGAAGACGTGCGGCATGTTGTGGCTGATGAGGATGATGGGCAGGCCGCGCTTCTTCAGCCCGAGCATGAGCTCGAGCACCTTGCGCGATTCCTTGACGCCGAGGGCCGCGGTCGGCTCGTCCATGATGACGACGCGGCTGCCGAAGGCAGCGGCGCGCGCAACCGCCACGCCCTGGCGTTGGCCGCCCGACAGCGTCTCGACGGTCTGGTTGATGTTCTGGATCGTCAGCAGGCCGAGCGAGGAAAGATGCTCGCGCGCCTCCCGCTGCATCCGGCCGCGGTCGAGCCAGCGGAGGTACTTGCCCATGAATCCCGGCTTCCGCCGCTCGCGGCCGAGGAACATGTTGTCGGCGATGGAAAGGGCCGGAGACAGCGCCAGGTTCTGATAGACCGTCTCGATGCCGGCGTCCCGGGCGTCCATCGGGGAGCGGAAGTGCACCGGCTTGCCGTCGAGAAAGATCTCGCCGTGATCGGGAATCACGGCGCCGCAGAGGGCCTTGATGAGCGTCGACTTGCCGGCGCCGTTGTCGCCGATGACGCCGAGGATCTCGCCCGGCATCAGGTCGAAGTTCGCGTGGTCGAGGGCGGTCACGCGGCCGTAGCGCTTGACGAGGCCCTGCGCCATCAGGATCGGCGGCGGTGCGGACGCGGCGCTCATGCGGACACTTTCCGGATCCATTGGTCCAGCGCGACGGCGACGATGATCAAGAGGCCGACGGCGAACTCCTGCCAGAGGTTGTCGAGGCCGTAGAGCGCGAGGCCGTTGCGGAACACGCCGACGATGAGCGCTCCTACGAGCGTGCCGACGATCGAGCCGCGCCCGCCGAAAAGGCTGGTGCCGCCGATCACCACGGCGGTGATGGAATCGAGGTTGGCAGTCTGCCCGGCGAGCGGGCTCGCGGCCCCGATGCGGCCGATCAACACCCAGCCGCCGATGGCGCAGATGAGGCCGGCGATCACGTAGACGGCGAGCAGCGTGCGGTCGGTGCTGATGCCGGCAAGGCGCGCTGCGTCGGGATCGTCGCCGGTGGCGTAGATATGGCGGCCGAAGGCGGTCCGGTTCAGCGTGTACCAGACGAGCGCGGCCAGCAGGATCATCAGGATCGAGCCGTAGGTGATCGGCGCGTTGCCCCAAGGCGTGGCGATCTGGATGCGCGTGCCCATCAGCTGCAGGAAGGACGCGGTCGCCTCGATGTCCTGCTGCCGGATCGTCTCGCTGCGCGAGATGAACAGCACGAGCGCGCCGAAGATGCTCCAGGTTCCAAGGGTAACGATGAACGGCGGCAGCCGCACATGAGTCACCAGGGCGCCGTTGATGAAGCCGCAGAGGACGCCGGTGACGATGCCGAGCGGGAAGGCGATCTCGACGGGGATCCCCCAGACGACGGCGGACCGCGCCATGATGATCGAGGCCAGCACCATGATGGCGCCGACCGACAGGTCGATGCCGGCGGTGAGGATGACCAGCGTCTGGGCGATGCCGACGACGCCGATAATCGTCACCTGCTGGAGGACAAGCGAGAGATTGAACGGCGCGAAGAAGCGGCCGCCGACGAGCGCGCTGAATACCAGGGCGCTCAGGATCAGAACGATAAAGGGGACCGCGGTCGGATGCTCATGCAGGAAGTGCTGGACCAACTTGAGCGGCGAGCGCTTCTCTTCGTCGAAGGCGGCAACCGTCGACTCGGCGCTCGCGAGGACGCGCTCATAGTCCGCTGGACCGCGCTGGCTTGGTGTATCGCTGGTGCTTGTCATCGGCCGAATCCAGGCAAAGCCGTGTGACCGGAGAAGGGAAGAGCAGCCGAAGCTGCTCCTCCCGTCGTTCAGACCTGCTGCAGCATCAGCCCCAACAGAGCCCCAGGCCCTTCTTCGTGTCGATCGACTCGACGCCCGGAACCGGCTTGTCGGTGATCAGGGTCGCGCCGGTGTCGTAGAAGTCGAGGCCCGGCGTCTTCTCCGGCTTCTTGCCCGACTTGGCGAACTCGGCGATCGCCTCGAGCGCCATCGACGCCATCTTGTGCGGATATTGCTGCGAGGTCGCGCCGATGACGCCGGCCTGGACGTTTTTCACGCCCGGGCAGCCGCCGTCGATAGACACCACCAGAACGCTGCCGTCGTCCTTGCCGGCCGCCTTCAGGGCCTCCCAGCCGCCGGCCGCGGCGGGCTCGTTGATCGTGTACATCACGTTCACGTCGGGACACTTCTGCAGCAGCTTCTCCATGGCGGTGCGCCCGCCGTCCTCGTTGCCGCCGCTCATCTCGTGGCCGCAGATGCGCGGATCGTCCTCGTCGCCATACCGCTTCGGGTCCTTGATGTCGATGCCGAAGCCCTTCATGAAGCCCTGGTCGCGCAGGTAGTCGACCGTCGGCTGATTGATCGACAGATCGAGGAAGGCGATCTTGGCGCTCGCCGCCTTGTTGCCGAGCGTGCCCTTCGCCCAGGCGCCGATCAGCTGGCCGGCCTTGAAGTTGTCCGTCGCAAAGGTGTCGTCGGCGGCATCGATCGGGTCGAGCGGCGTGTCGAGAACGATCACGAGCAGTCCGGCGTCGCGCGCCTTCTTGATCGTCGGCACGATGGCGGACGAGTCGCTCGGCACGATGGCGAAGCCCTTGGCGCCGGCGGAGATCAGGCTCTCGATCGCTGCGACCTGGCTCTCGTTGTCGCCGTCATACTTGCCGGCGAAGGTCTGCAGCGTGAGACCGAGTTCCTTGGCTTTCTCCTGGGCGCCCTCGCGCATCTTGACGAAGAACGGGTTCCCTTCGGTCTTGGTGATCAGTCCGACGATGACATCGGCTGCGACTGCCGAACCGGCGTAGGCGAGCGCCGCGCCGGCAATCAGCGAGGCCTGCAGAATCCGAAACCTGGTTTTCACGTTATCCCTCCCGTTGAAACATCCTGTGGTCCATTCGCCTGGACCTTAGATTTCTCGTTGAGCGCGCTTCGCCGCGGACCGGCACCAATTCCCACCCGCGTCGCAGACAGTCCTACCAAGCCCGGCACAAAGTCAACGACATCCTGTACGAGGGACGATGCAGAGCGTCGCCGGGGGTGCCGACCGGTCGCCGACGCGTGGCGGGCGAAGGGTCAGCCGCCGATGCCGCGCAGGGTCTGATCGCTCTTGCGATCGAAGAGATAGAGGTGGTCCGGCGCAAAGGTGGCGTAGACGGAGTCGCCCTCCTGCAGCTGGACCTTGCCGGTCAGCAGCACGTTGAGGCGACGATCGGAGCGCATGCGTGCCCGCACGAGCGTGGTGTGGCCCAGCGGCTCGACGGTATCAACCGTGCCGGCGAGATTGAAATGTCCGCCATCCGAGGGGCGATCGGAGAGCAGGATATGCTCGGGACGAACACCAAGCAGCACCTCCGGGCCCTGGGCGCGACCAAGGGCACCGCGGGCGTCGCCCGCCAGGGTCAGGCTCATCTGCTCCGCCGGCAAGGTGACGGCATCACCGCTCACGGTGCCCTCGAGGAAATTCATGGGCGGGCTGCCGATGAAGCTCGCGACATAGGCGTTTGCAGGCCTTTCATACAGCTCGGTCGGCGTGCCGACCTGCTGGATGCGGCCGTCGCGCATGACGACGATGCGGTCGCCCATGCTGAGTGCCTCGACCTGGTCGTGGGTGACGTAGAACGTCGTGACGGCGAGCCGCTCCTGCAGCTTGATGATCTCGGCGCGCATCTCCATACGGAGCGCGGCATCGACGTTGGAGAGCGGCTCGTCCATAAGGAACACGCGCGGCTCGCGCACGATCGCGCGCCCGAGCGCGACGCGCTGCCGCTGGCCGCCCGAGAGCTCTTTCGGGCGGCGCTCCAGCAGCGGCTCGATGCCGAGGATGCGCGCCGCCTTCATCACCCGCTGCTCGATCTCGGGCTTGGGAACCTTCCGCAACCGCATGCCGAAGGCCATGTTCGAGAAGACGTTGAGGTGCGGGAAGAGGGCGTAGTTCTGGAAGACCATGGCGATGTCGCGGTCGCGCGGGAGCTGCTCGGTCACCTCCTTGCCGTCGAACAGGATCTGGCCCTCAGAGACGACCTCGAGGCCGGCGATCATGCGCATGGTCGTCGTTTTGCCGCAGCCCGACGGCCCGACGAAGACGACGAACTCGCCATCCTCGGTGGTAAGAGAAAAATCCTCGACGGCGACGACCTTGCTGAAGCGCTTCCAGACGTGACGGAGCTCTACTGTGGCCATCCATTCCTCCGTTGGCGGCGTCTTGCCCGGTCGCGTGGCCGCGCGCCGGCGCCCGATCCGATTTCTCTTGTTGTCGGCGATTGATGCACGCCCGCGCCAGGGCTGTCCACTCGGAATCTCCCGCGAAATCGGGCAGCGCCTGTTGACGTGGAAAAATGCTCGGGTCTAGTGTCTCTCCCGGACGCACGCGCGCTCGACCAGGGACACGGGTCAAGCGGAATCGAGCTGTACAAAATAGAAGCACCATAGGAGGAAGCATGTCCAATCGCGGCAATGACGAACAACTCGGCGATCTCGTTCACCGCTATCTGCGTGGCCGGATCGGTCGCCGCCAGTTCATCGTATTGGGGACACAGCTCGGGATCTCGGCGGCGGTGCTCGGCAAGCTGACGCGCCCGGCCCGCGCCGCCATGATGGATTCCGCGCCGGAGTCGCCCTACGAGTCGCCGATCTCGGCCGAGCGGGTGGCGTTCCTGAAGACCAAGCCCTTCAAGGGCACGACCATCAAGGTGATGGTCCTCAAGGCGACGGTCGGCGACGGCCTGAAATACCATGTGCCGCATTGGGAAGAGGCGACCGGCGGCAAGGTCAACGTCGCCGAGGTGCCGATCGAGACTCTCCACACGCAGATCTTCTCCGACCTCTCGAGCGGCCTCGGGAAGTACGACGCCTACATGACCGGCGCCTGGTACTACGGCGACTATTTCGTGCCGAAGACGCCCTACATCATCCCGCTCGATAAGTTCCTCGCCGACGCGAAGTACCCTTACTGGGATACCGACCAGTTCCTGCCCTCCATGCGCAAGCTCTACACCTGGGAGGGCAAGATCTACGGGGTGCTGTTCGACGGCGACGCCCAGGCGCTCTACTACCGCAAGGACGCCTTCACGAAGAAGGAGAACCAGGACAAGTTCAAGGCGAAGTACAGCTACGATCTGCCGTCGCCGCCGAAGACGATGCAGCACCTGCACGACGTCGCGGACTTCTTCACGGGCTGGGACTGGAACGGCGATGGGCAGCAGAACTGGGGCATGTCGCTGCACGCCAAGGTGAACGAACAGGGCTTCTTCCACTTCCTCACGCTCTCGGCCCCGTTCGTGATCTCGCCGGACAACAAGTACTATTTCTTCAATCCGGACACGATGAAGCCGCTGATCAACTCGGAAGGGCACCTGCGTGCGCTCGAGGACTACATCAAGCTGGCCGGCAACGGCCCGAAAGAGGAGATCAGCTGGACGCTCGGTCAGGGCTGGAACCTGTTCCTGGCGGGACATTCGGCGATGGAGCCCACCTGGGGCGACCTGCCGACCCTGGCGCAGGATCCGAAGACCTCGAAGGTGCAGGGCAAGATCGGCGCCGCCGGACTTCCCGGCACGACCGAGGCCTTCAATCCCATCACCGGTCAGTGGAAGAAGTACGACCTCAACCAGGTCGGCAACACCAACGGCGGCTCCTGGCACTGCGTCATCTCCGCCCATTCGAAGAAGCAGGAGGCGACCTACGACTTCCTTGCCTTCATGGCCAACAAGAAGAACGCCTTCTTCAATGCCAGCAACGGCTGGACCGGCGTGCAGCCCGGCGTGAAGTACGAGTACCTGCCGCCCGACGGCAGCAGCAGCATCGCCGAATGGAAGGCGCAAGGCTGGAACGACGACGACACGGTCGAGTATCTCAAGGCCTACTACTCGGTGCTGAGCGCGCCGGTGCAGCAGGAATATCTGCGCATCCCCGGCACGGCCGAATACTGGCACGAGCTCGACGTGAACATCTCGGCCGTGCTCGGCGGCCAGGCGAAGCCGAAGGATGCGCTCGATGCCACGGCGGCGGCCTGGGAGAAGATCACCGAGCGCTACGGTCGCGATAAGCAGAAGAAGCTCTACCAGGCGTCGTTCGCGTAGTTCCGACGGGGGGCCGGCGGCGGGCAGCCGCCGCCGGCCTCCTGTTTCCAACGACGGCAAAGGCGAGGGAACCCGCATGGCTCCCGATCGAGGCCGCTAGATGAATCGCGGCGCCGTTTTCAAATATGTGCTGCTGCTGCCGGCGGTGATCTGGGTCATTGCCTTCACCTTCCTGCCGCTCTTTTCCGTCATCCGCTACAGCTTCGCCTCCTATGTGATGGGCGAGGGCATCACCGGCTATGTCGGGTTCGACAACTACATCGACGTGCTGGGGTCCGATCGCTTCTGGCACAGCATCATGGTCACCGCGATCTATGTGCTGGTGTCGGTGCCGATCGAGCTCGTGCTCGGCTTCCTGGCGGCCTGGCTCGTCAATCTCGGCGCACCCGGCTCGCGCGTATTCCGCACGGTCATCGGGGCACCGCTCTTCACCCTCGAAGTCGCGATCGGCTATCTCGGCGTGACGTTCTTCACCGACCAGGGCGGGCTGATCGCCGTGCCACTCGCCGCCCTCGGCATTCCGATTCCCTGGATGTCGACGCCCTTGGGCGGGCTCGCGGGCGCCATCATCCTGGACGTCTGGCGCTGGACCTCCTTCATCTTCATCATCGTGCTGGCCGGCCTGGCCGGCATTTCGAGCGACCTCTATGACGCGGCCGTGCTCGACGCCAAGAGCCACTGGCAGGTCATGTGGCGGCTGGCGGTGCCCCTGGCCTGGCCGGTGACCACCATCGCCGTGCTGCTGCGCACGGTCGAGTGCCTCAAGGTGTTCGCGATCCCCTATGCCCTGACCTCGGGCGGGCCGGGCACCAGCACCGAGCCATTCAGCGCGACCGACTATCTCACGACCATTCAGTTCTTCGATTTCGGCAAGGGCTCGGCCATGGGGATCATCTTCCTCATCATGGTCTCTGCGGTGATCACCGTGTTCTTCAAGCAGATGCGCAAGAGCCTGAGCTGAGCCGGCGGGGGGACGCGCCATGGTGAACATTCTCTGGGTGCGGGCGGCGGTGTGGTCCCGCCTCGTGATCTACCTGCTGCTGATCGCCGGCGCCGTCTTCACGTTGATCCCGTTCCTGTGGGCCGTGGTCAACTCGGTCAAGACCCTGACCGAGACCTTTCAGCTCGGCGCCTTCATCCCTTTCGTCGATTTCGAGCCCACGCTCGATTCCTGGAGGGAGGTGCTGGGCGACCCGCAGACGGAGAACGCCTTCATCTCCAGCTGCGTTGTCAGCGCCGGCACAACCGTGTTCGCCCTCATCCTCGGCGTTCCCGCGGCCTACAGCTTGGCGCGCTACGAATTCCCGATTCCCTCTAACGACATCGCCCTCTGGTTCCTGTCCCAGCGCGTGCTGCCGCCGGCCGTGGTGCTGGTCCCGTTCTATCTTCTCCTCGTCGACCTGGAACTGATCGACACCTGGGAAGGCCTCATCCTCTGCTATTCCACCTTCAACCTGGCCTTCGTCGTGGTGATCATGCGCGACATCTTCCGCGACATCAGCACCGAGATCGAGGACGCCGCGAAGGTGGAGGGCGCCACGCCCTGGCAGATCTTCTGGATGATCGCCCTGCCGCTCTCGCTCGACGGGCTCGTGGTCTCGTCGGTGCTGGTCTTCGCGTTCAGCTGGAACGAGGCCCTGTTCGCTTCGGCGCTCACCTCCCAGGAGGCGGCACCGTTCTCGGCCATCGTGCTGGCCTCGCGCTCGACCCGCGGCGTCGATTTCAACACCGCCGCCGTCAATACGCTCATCGGCATCGTCCCGCCGGTGATCTTCTATTTCTTCGTGCAGCGCTACCTCGCCCGCGGCCTGACGTTCGGCGCGGTGAAGGGGTGATCTGATTCTTTATTCTTGATTCCCCCGCGAAAGCGGGGTCCAGGGGCCGCGCACCGTCAGTTGCCCCGGGCCCCGCTTTCGCGGGGGAATCAGAATAGAGAATTAATGAATTTCGTCCGATTCGCGGAGCGCGCGGGCCAGCATCTCGTAGCTGAAATCGGGCCGCCGGCTGGCGGCGATGAGATGCTGTTCGCGGCGGCCGATCTGGGCGGCCGCCTCCGGGACCTGGCGGGCGACTGTGAACGGCACAACGACGGCGCCATGCTGGTCGGCATGGATGAGGTCGCCGGGCTGCACGGTCATGCCGTGCACGGTCACAGGCTTGTCGATCGACTCCAGATGCACGTAGGCATGCGAAGGATTGACGCTGCCGGCCAGCAGCTGGAAGCCCTCGGCGCAGAGCGGCAGGTCGCGGATGCAGCCGCTGGTGACGACGCCGAGGCAGCCGAGCCCCTTGTGCAGGTTGGTGTTGACCTCACCCCACCAGGCGCCGTAGCCGGGCAGGGGATCGAGGTCCTCGATCACCATGAGGCTCGGGCGCGGTCCCTCGCTGACATAGCGGTAGTAGGCGAGCCGCTGCTCGCGCGCCTCCGCGGCGCCGCGCTCGGCTGGATGCATGGCGCGGATGGTCGCCGTGCGGGCATAGCCGACGATCGGCGGCAGCTGCGGTCGCGCGCAGACGAATGGCCGCGTCGTATAGCCGAAGCCGCGCCGTTGCGGTGCGACGATCTCCAGGGCGTTGCAGATCGTCGGTGTGTCCAGCTGGCCCAGGGCCTTCAGCACGTCATCCGGGAGCAGTGTATCGGGCACGATGCCTCACTGGATTTCGGTCTGGAAACGGATGGCGACGCGCAGGGTCTGCCCCTGGGACAGGACCTGCAGGCCGGTGTCGGTGCGCCCGGCGTTGACCTGGTTGACGGCGTCGGCTGCATGGCTCACGGGCTCGACGCAGAAGAAATCCTGCTTCGGCGGCGTGTACACGACGAGGAAGTCGAGCGGCGAGTCGGCGCTCAACGTCAGCCGGGCCTGCCATTCCGGCCACTCGATGACCGCCCGGTGATCCCAGCCGAGGAAGCAGTTATCCATCGCCACGGCATCGACGCGCACGCCGCGCCGCAGGTCGCGGTCGGCGGGCGGATCGACGAGCTCCTTTGCCATCACTTCGGCGTCGTTGAGCCAGACCTTGCTGACGCCGGCCGTCACCGTCGCCTTCGGCGTGCGCACGAAATAGGGATGCGGTCCGAGGCCGGCCGGCATCGGCCCGGGGCCTTCGTTGGTCAGCGACATCTCGATGGTCAGCTGGTTCGGAGTCAGGACGAAATCCTGCGACGTGCGATACTGCCAAGGCCAGTCGTCGGCCTTGTGGTGATATTCGAGCGCGGCCAATTCCTTGTCGTGGTGCACGACCTGCCACGGTACCTGCCAGGCCTGGCCGTGGATGCTGTTGTTTTCGGGCAGGAAGTTCAGCGGCAGCACGACGCTGCGGCCCTGAAAGCTGAACCGGCCATCGCGGATGCGGCCGGAATAGGGAACCAGCGGAAAGCTCGACATGGCCAGGGGCATGCGGCGGCGCAGCGCTGCCGACGGGGCGGGCCGCATCCATTCGATCGTGCGCCCCCTGTGTTCCTGCCAGAAGCGCGCGATCGAGCCGCCGGCCGCCGGCGCGATCGCCAGATGCGTCGCGCCCGCCTCCAACGTGATGACGTCCATGACCAGTTCTCCGTCGCCCTGGGGCAATTCGATGGGCGGCTATCCAATGTCCGATCGCTGTCGGTGTCAACCGCGCCCTCGCGCGAGCGAGCCCCGGCGATTGACATTATCGGCATATGGTATGAGGATTGCCGCCAAGGCGCCGCGAGAACGCGCCCGCGACACGGCCCGGGAGGACGCAGTCTGACATACTCCAACCGCAGCCTGCACGGACAGGTGGCGCACGACATTGGCGCGCAGATCCTGCGCGGCGATCTCGAGCCGGGCGACGTGCTGCCGAACGAGGCCAACTTCAGCGCGCGGCTGAAAGTCAGTCGGACGGCCTTACGCGAGGCGATCAAAGTGCTGGCGGCCAAGGGACTCGTTGAATCGCGCCCGAAGACAGGGACCCGAGTGCGGCCGCGAGGCGATTGGAATCTGCTGGATCCTGACGTGCTCGCCTGGCAGTTCGCTGCCGGTCCGGTCGAGAGCTTCGTCGCGGACCTCTTCGAACTGCGCCAGATGATCGAACCGGCGGCCGCGGCGATGGCGGCGCGGCGGGCGACGGCGGCCGATCTGCGGCGCCTCGACCAGGCCCATGCCGCCATGGCCGAAGCCGGCAACGACCGCGAGCGTTGGATCGGGCCGGACCTGCGCTTCCATCAGGCCATCATCCGCGCCACGGGAAATGAGCTGCTGGGTCCCCTCGGCGCCATCATCGAGACCGCCTTGGCGACCAGCTTCCGGCTGGCGAGCACCCATCCGGAGGGACCGCGCCATTC
>JBKOWC010000026.1:0-10096 GCA_046724215.1 Pseudomonadota bacterium
GCGCTGCGGCTTCGTCACCGATCGCTGCCGGCAAGAGCAGCCGAAGCTTGTGGGACGCGACGGCTGGCTGGTGCGCTGCCACTACCCGCTCGGCGACGGGCGCCCGCTCGGCCATCCCGGCCCGCCCAAGGACGTCGCGGCGCAATGACCGCGGCGCTCTCCCTGCAGGCGACCGACCTGCACCGCTACTACCAGGTCGGGCGCGGCGTCTTCAAGGCGCCGGCGACGCTGAAGGCCGTGGCCGGGGCCAGTTTCATGCTGGAGCCCGGCAAGACGCTCGCGGTCGTCGGCGAGTCGGGCTGCGGCAAATCGACACTGGCGCGCCTCGTCACCATGATCGAGCCCCCGACCAGCGGCCGGCTGGCGATCGACGGCCGCGAGGTGACGGACGCGTCGCCGAAGACGCTGCGCGCGCTCCGGCCGACCGTCCAGATGGTGTTCCAGGATCCCTACGGATCGCTCAATCCGCGCAAGCAGGTCGGCGCCATCCTGGAAGAACCGCTCGAGATCAATACGCGCCTCGGCCCGACGGAGCGGCGGACCGCCGCCCGCGACATGATGGCGAAGGTCGGCCTGCGCCCCGAGTACTACAGCCGCTACCCGCACATGTTCTCCGGCGGCCAGCGCCAGCGCATCGCCATCGCCCGCGCCCTGATGCTGCGCCCGAAGGTGGTCGTCGCCGACGAGCCGGTGTCGGCGCTCGACGTGTCGATCCGTGCGCAGGTCCTCAATCTTCTCATGGACCTGCAGGCGGAATTCAACTTGGCCTATCTGTTCATCTCGCACGACCTCGGCGTCGTCCGCCACATCGCCGACGAGGTGATGGTCATGTATCTCGGCCGCACCGTCGAGCACGGACCCAAGGAGACGATCTTTGCCGGGCCGCGGCATCCCTACACGAAGGCCCTGCTGGCCAGCACGCCCGCCGTCAATCCCACCGAGCGCCGCCAGCGCGTCGCGATCAAAGGCGAGCTGCCGTCGCCGCTCGATCCGCCGCCGGGCTGCGCGTTCCACCGACGCTGTCCTTATGCCACCGAGGTCTGCGCCACGGCGGTGCCCGAGCTCCGCAGCGTCGCCGGCCGTCTCGTCGCCTGCCATCACGCCGAGCTGGTCGCGGCTGCCTGAATCGCCCGCGGCCCTTGCTGGCCATCGTCCGGACATTATGTTAAGCGAAGTTAACGGCGGCGGTCGCCGTTTTCGCGGCGGCCGTAAGAGTTCGTTAATCTCGCGCTGGGATCATAGTTAATGCGGTGGCGGCGTTTTCTGCGGCCGCTGCATCTGGGGAATCACGGGAAGCGTACGAAGAGCGAGAGGTCGACTCGTGACGAAGGTCTGGCCATGGGCGAGAAGCGCCCGGCGTCCGCAGGCCGGCACAGCCGGCCGGTGCCATTGGGGCATTGCGCTTGCCCTTGTCGTCGCCTCGGCGCTCGGCGGCTGCGCGACGCCGCCCACCGATCCCGACGCGCTCGCCGCCTACAAGGAGGCGAACGATCCGCTCGAGCCGATGAACCGCTACTTCTTCGACGTGAACTTCGCCGCCGACGAGCTGTTGTTCAAGCCGCTGGCCGGCTGGTACTACGTCGCGCTGCCCAACTTCGCCCAGGACGGCATCCGCAACGCGCTGCGCAACCTGCGCACGCCGATCATCCTGGCCAACGACCTGTTTCAGGGTGAGACGGATCGCGCCGGGACGACGGTGAGCCGCTTCCTCGTCAACTCGACCATGGGTCTCGGCGGCCTGTTCGACGTGGCGGCGCGCATGGGCATGCAGTACCATGACGAGGACTTCGGCCAGACGCTCGCCGTCCATGGTGTTGGCGAAGGACCCTATCTGATGCTGCCGCTGTTCGGTCCGTCGAACCCGCGTGATCTTGCGGGCATGATCGTCGACACCTTCCTCGATCCGCTGACCTACGTCGGCTTCGTGACGAAGGTGAAGAACATCGATCTCGCGGCCACCGGCCTCGGAGCGCTGGACGAGCGCGCCCGCAACCTGAAGACGCTCGACCAGATCCGCAAGGGGTCGCTCGACTACTACGCGACGATTCGCAGCCTCTACCGCCAACGCCGGCAGGACGAGATCAACAACGGTGCCTCGCCGCCCGCGGGCGTCGGCCTCGACGGCGGCGCGACCTCCGCCGTTCCGGCGCCGCCCGTCGCGGCGTTCCTCGCCACCAAGGAGCCGATCGGGATGGTCCCGTCGGCCTACGACCGATGACGAAGCTTCGCGCTTTCCTTTTCTCGGTTCTGCTTCTCGTCGCCGCGGTCGGCCCGCTGTCTGCGCCGCGGGCCGCCGCCGCGGATTCTGCAGCAGCATCGTTCATTCAAACCATGGGCTCGCAGGCGATCCAGGAGCTCACCGGGCCGAACGTCCCGCAGCACGATCGCGAAGTGCGTTTCCGCCAGCTGCTCGACTCGCATTTCGACATGGCGGCGATCGCCAAGTTCGTGCTCGGCCGCTACTGGCGCACCGCCACCGACGCCGAGCGCGCCGACTTCCAAAAGCTGTTCGAGGACTACATCGTCCAGTCCTACGCCGTCCGCTTCGGCGACTATTCGGGCGAGCGGTTCGAGGTCTCCGGCTCGATCGGCGCCGAGGACGACATCGTCATCGTGCACAGCAAGATCGACCGGAGCGGGGCCGAAGACGTGCGCCTCGACTGGCGCCTGCACCGGGCCGACGGCAGCTTCGCCGTCGTCGACATCATCGTCGAGGGCGTCAGCATGGCCGTCACCCAGCGCTCGGAGTTCGCCTCCGTCATCCAGAGCCAGGGCGGCACGGTGAAGGGCCTGATCGACGCGTTGCGCACCAAGACCCAGTCCGCCGACGCCGGCGCGGCGCAATAGCCGCGCCCGGCCCGTCGCGGGTTCCGCGCCGGGCTGTCAGTCACGCCGCAAAGCGCACGGCCGCGACCGGCGGCAGCCGCGCCTCGGGCATGGCCCAGGAATCGCCGCCGTCTTCGGAGATCCACAGGCCGCCGCTGGTCGAACCGAAGGCGAGCCGTTCGCCGCTCGCATCGACGTCGAGCGCATGGCGCCACACCAGGTCGTAGGCGTGGCGCTGCGGCAGGCCGTTGGTCAGCACCTCGAAGCTGCGGCCGCCGTCGCGCGTGCGCGCCACCACGACCTTGCCGTCGACGGGGATGCGCCGCTCGTCCTTGGTCGCCGGGACGAACCACGCCGTGTCGGGGTCGTGTGGATGCGCGGCCACGGCGAAGCCGAATTTCGCGGGGCGGATCGCCGTCACCTCGCGCCAGGTGGCGCCGGCGTCCTCCGAGCGGAACACGCCGTTGTGGTGCTGGCACCAGACGACCTCCGGATGCGCCGCGCAGCGCGACAGCCGGTGGACGTCCTGCGCGATCGGATCCTCGCGCAGCTCCGGCGGCATGTACTCGGCGTACATGCCGCGGTTGATGAGATTCCACGAGGCGCCCTCGTCGCTGCTCGCCCAGACGCCCGCGGTCGAGACGCCGACGCGGATGTCCCGGGGATTGCGCGGATCGACGAGGACGGAGCCGATGCCCGGCTGCTCGCCGCCGGCGACGCCGCCCCATTGCCGCCGCTCGGGCATGCGCCAGAGCGGGTCGTTCAACGCCCAGGACTCGCCGCCGTCGTCGGAACGGAAGAGGCCGCCGGGCATGGTGCCGGCCCATAGCCGTCCGGGAACGCCGCCCGGCTCGAGCACCCAGATCTTGCCGAGCGACCAGGGATGCGGGTCCTCCTCGCCGCCTTCCGGCTTCGCCGGAAACGTCGGCGCCACCAGCTCGCGCCAGGCGCCGCCGGGATCGCGGCGCCACAGCTTCGCCCCGAAATGCCCGAGGTCGAGCGCGGCATAGACGGCATCTCCCTGCGCCAACACCGCAGACACCGGATCGCCCAGGAACTGGACGTCGACCACCTCCCACGCCCCATCGCGCCGCGCCAGCTCGAAGAGCCCCTTGCGCGTGCCGACATGAATCCGTTCCGCCATTCCTGCCTCCATCAAGTCTTCGCCGACGTCATTCCATTCTTGACTCCCCCGCGAAAGCGGGGGTCCAGAGCAAGTGACGGGAGCCGGCCCCTGGACCCCCGCTTTCGCGGGGGAGTCATGAAGGGATCTTGCAACCGATATCCTGCGCCATCTTCAAGCACCATCATCCCCCAGTGAGCGCCTGGAACACGTAGATCTCGTCGCGCGGACCGACCGGATCGGTCAGTCCCACGCGATCGTTCACCGGCTCGCCGTTGACATAGACCACGACATGCCGGCGCAGTGCACCCTGGTCATCCAGGACATAGCCGCGCAGCGTCGAGCGCGACGCGAACACGGCGCCGAGCGCGTCGCCCACCGTGGCGCCGTCCACCGTGCTGAAGGGCGTCAGCAGGAAGCGCGCCAGGGCGCGCGTGAACGAGACTGTCGGCATGGCCGATCTCCTCCGGCATCGCGTAAGTCATCGCTTACGTTAGTGAATACTTACCAAATTGTCAAAGGTGCCGCGTTTCGGCCGGCGCCGCCTTGAAGTTGTCGTTGCGGCCGTCGACAAAGGTCACGCGAGCGTCGACGAGTTCCGCGGGATCGATGCCGTCGAGCGCGGCGAGGTTCACGGCATAGAACCCGCCCTTGCCGGCTTCTGGGTTCGCATGCCCGAAAGGCCGCACGCCGCAGGTCTTGCAGAAGCGGTGATGAATGCGCCGCGGGCCGAACTGGTAGTCCGCGAGGTCGGCCTCGCCGGCGAGCAGCCGGATGTCGGACGGGCTCACCGCCGCGAGCCACGACCGCTGCTTCGCGCAGATCGAACAGTTGCACTTGACCGAGCCGGCGCCGAGGTCGAGGTCGACCTCGAACCGCACCTTGCCGCAATGACAGCTGCCCTTGTACGTCTTCTTCATCGCCGACCTCCTCTCTTCTGTAGGGGCGGGTCTCAGACCCGCCCTCGCATGGATCTCGCAAGGGGCGGATTTTATCCGCCCCTGCAAGAATATCTAGGCGTGCGCCGCGTCTGCCTCGCAACAGGACTCCGCCGCCGTGGCGCGCGGATGCGCGCTGACGCTGTCGCCGTAGCGGTCGTGGTGCCGCACCCAGGCCATCGTGAAGGGCAGCCCCGCCTCGTCGCGGCCCTTGGGCACGAGGTCGAGGAAGAAGTAGGCCGCCAGCATCGGCTCGCCGCCGCGCGCATAGGTCGAATAGGTGTGGAAGACCGCGCCGTCTTCGTCCTTGTAGAACACGCTGACCCCCGGCGCCTCCTCGCTCGGGAATCCGTTGTTGCCGAAGTTGTAGTAGGCGTCGCCCCTCGCCATCTCCTCCGGCGTGAACGACACGTGATAGTCGCGGTTGAAGTCCGTCCCGTTGGACGACACCCACGCGAAGCGCCAGCCCATGCGTTTCTGGAACGCCTGGATCTGCGCCAGCGGCGCCCGCGACACCGCCACGAAGCTCACGTCGCGCGCGTTCAGGTGCGCGAGGTTGGCGTCGAAGCCGTCGGCCGCCCAGGAGCAGCTGGGGCAGCCCTCCGCCCATCCCGGGCCGAACATGAAGTGATAGACGACCAGCTGGCTGCGCCCGGCGAAGAGGTCGGCGAGCGTCTGCTTGCCGTCCGGCCCGTCGAAGACGTAGTGCTTGTCGACCTTGACCCAGGGCAGGTCGCGCCGCTCGGCGCTCAGCTGATCGCGCAGCCGCGTCAGCTCCTTCTCCCGGCTCAGATGCCGCTTGCGGGCCGTGAGCCACTCGTCTCGCGATACGATGCGGTTGTGCATGGTTCGATCTCCGTTGCTTCGGGTTTCAAATCGGAACGCCGGCGGCGCCGGCGCGTGCGCAGCGTCTGCAGGAAGAGCGCGCTGAGCCCGCCGCTCGAAGTCGCGCCGGCCGCCATGAGGGCCACGGTCGAAAGGCACGCGGGGCACATGCGTCGTCTCCTAGTGTGAATGTTTCGCCGCGCCGGGATGCTGGAGCTCCCGCACCGGCCGTATCTCGATGCACCCGAGGCGCCGAGACGGCATCCGCCCGGCCAGCCGGATGGCCTCGTTCAGGTCCTTGGCCTCGATGAGGATGAACCCGCCCAGCTGCTCCTTGGTCTCGGCGAAGGGGCCGTCCGTGGGCGACATCCGGCCATTCCGCAGCCGGAGCGTCGTGGCGGTCCTCACGGATTCGAGGGCGTTCGCGGCGACGAAGTGGCCGCTCTTCCGCAAGGCATCGTCATAGTCGAGCGACTCGCCGACGAGCGCGTCGAACTCGCTCTTCGAGAGGGCGTCCAGGTTCTTCTCGTCGTAGTAGACCAGGCACAGATACTTCATGGTGCGACGCCTCCGCTCCGTTCTCGTCAGATAGTCGTCGGAGATGGGCCGGAATCGACAGTGCGGTGTGCCTGCGCGAATTTTTTTCGAGGGCCCGCGAGCGACCTGAGGATCGCTTGCACGAGCAGGTTGCGTCCTTCGACAAGCTCAGGAAGAGGTAGAATCTTCGTGGCAGAAAATTCGCCCTCATCCCGAGCCTGTCGAAGGACGCACACTGCCGATCCCGGCGTCATGCGGCAGAACGACGGGCTCAGCCGCGCAGCTCGGCCAGCCGGCGCTCGAGGAACCGGCGCTCCGGCTCCAGCCGCGTGAGGGAAAGGGCGCGCTCGTAGGCGGCGCGAGCCTCCGCGGTCCGGCCCAGCCGGCGGCAGAGATCGGCCCGCGCCGAATACGCCAGGTGGTAGTCCCGGAGGTCGCCGCGGGCGAGGATGGCATCGACGAGCGCCAGGCCGGCCGCCGGCCCGTCGCGCATCGCCACCGCCGCGGCGCGGTTGAGCTCGACGACCGGCGACGGCTCCGCCCGCGCCAGCACGTCGTAGAGCCCGACGATCTGCGCCCAGTCGGTCGCGGCCGCGGTGGGCGCCTCGGCATGCACGGCCGCGATGGCGGCCTGCAGGGTGTAGGGGCCGAAGGCGCGCGACGCCAGCGCCTGTTCCACCAGCGCCAGTCCCTCGGCGATCTGCGTCCGGTTCCACTGCGACCGGTCCTGCATGCCGAGCAGGACCAGCTCGCCGCTGGCGGAGGTGCGCGCGGCGCGCCGCGATTCCTGCAGCAGCATGAGCGCCAGCAGCCCGATCGCCTCCGGCTCCGGCAGCAGCTCGACGAGCAGGCGCCCGAGCCGGATCGCCTCGCCCGAAAGATCGTGCCGCATCAACGATTCGCCGGACGACGCCGAGTAGCCCTCGTTGAACACCAGATAGATCGCGTGCAGCACGCTGTCGAGCCGCTCCGGCAGTTCGGCGCGCGTCGGCACCTGGTAGGGAATGCGGGCGTCGCGGATCTTGCCCTTGGCGCGCACGATGCGCTGCGCCACGGTCGGCGGCGAGATCAGAAACGCGCGCGCGATCTCCTCGGTGGTGAGCCCGCACACCTCGCGCAGCGTCAGAGCCAGCTGCGCGTCCGGCTGCAGCGCCGGGTGGCAGCAGGTGAAGATCAGCCGCAGCTGGTCGTCCTCGAGGTCCTGCGGCTCCCGCTCGGCCGCCTCGCTGGCGTCGGCCTCGATCTGGCGGGCGAGCTCGTCCTGCGAGGCGTCGAAGCGGGCGCGCCGACGCATCGCGTCGATCGCCTTGAAGCGCCCGGCCGAGACGAGCCAGGCGCGCGGATTGGCCGGCACGCCGTCGCGCGGCCATTGCTCGACGGCGGCGGCGAAGGCCGCGTGCAGCGCTTCCTCGGCAATGTCGAAGTCGCCGAGCAGCCGGATCAGGGTGGCGAGCACGCGGCGCGAATCCGCGCGGTAGACGGCGTCCACCCGCTCGCGCATCTGTCGCACCGCGTCATCGCCCGTCACCCGCCGGCCCGCGGCTCGTGCTGGCGCAGGTCCCAGACGGGACGCACCTCGATGCTGCCCAGCCGCGCCGACGGAATCCGCGCGGCGGCCTGGATGGCCTCGTTCAGGTCCGTGGCCTCGACGAGATAGAAGCCACCCAGCTGCTCCTTCGTCTCGGCGAAGGGACCGTCGGTCACCGACAGCTTGCCGTTGCGCAGCCGCACGGTCACCGCGGTCTGCACGGGCTGCAGCGCTTCCGCGACGATGGAGTGGCCGCTTTGCTTCAGATCCTCGTCGAGAGCGACATGCTCTTCGGAAAAGGCCGCGAACTCGTCCCGCGGCATGGCGTCCAGAGTCTTCTCGTCATAATAGACCAGGCACAGATACTTCATCGTTTCACCCCTCTTTGTGATGTCGGGCACGGCGAGCGACCAGTCTTGGGCCACGGCCATGTATTCGGCAAGGCGGTCGAGGCAGTCGGCCCCTCCGCGCCCACCCGACCGGGCCGATGGCGGCAGCCCGATGGACCGGATGCAGATGCTTCATGACTCCTCCGGCTCGGGATCAAGCGGCTGTGGATGCTGGTTAGTCGCGCGACGGTGCCCGAAATCGACAGTCGACCGGGAGTCGCAGCATTGATCCCACGCTCTCGCCAGCTGTTCGCCGGCGGTCCTGGCCGCGGCCTTCGCTTGCGGGCGGACTTATCCCTTCGGCGGCCGCCGCAGCACGACGCTGCCGCTGAGGCGGTCGTGCAAGGTCTGGCGCCTGGCGTTGAAGGGCTGCATCAGGTAGCCCAGGTAAGCCACGTAGAACGACACGAAGCTCGCGAAGTGACGCGCGGAGGCGCGGGCGAAGCTCAGCCGGCGGCCCTGCAGATCGGTGGCGAAGATGCCGACCAGACGCATGCCCCATGTGCCTTGTCGTGGACCCCTGAGCGTCACGGCGCGGTAGAGCCAGAATAGGAGCAGCGGTGGGCCGTAGACGACGATCACGGTCGCGGCAGAGGGGTTGGAGTTAGGGTCAAAGTTCATCATTGAAGCGGCGGTGCCCAGGAGCAGCAAGGCCGGAATCAGCAGGAAGAACCAGTCCGCCAGGTGCGCCGCCGCCCGCCGCCCGAAACTGGCGTAGACGGTCGCATGCGTGACGACGGCGTCGACGAACGGCGCTTCGGCGGCACTCTCCAATCTCTCGACGAGAGCGCCGGCGGCGTCCGGTTGCCGCGCGTATGAGTCGAACACCATGCGGTGAAACAGGTTCTTGCAGACCGGCGCCAGCAGCATGTAGCCGATGACGACCGGTATGCCGATCAGCAACTGGAGGATCAGGTGCTCGCGCTGCCGCACCACTTCCAGGTGATCCTTCAGCTCCTCGAACGAAAAGAAGAAGGAAAAGACTTCCTTGGCCAAATCCTCTGCGTCACTCGATGTTTGCAGGGCCAGGAACGCCAGGGCGAAGATCGCGACCGGCACCAGATTCCAGCCGCGGCGCCAGCGCCGTTCGATCTCGGCCTCGAGCTTCTCGGCGATCTGCGCATTGCGGCTGCGCTCGAGGAACCGCATCGCCGAGGCGAAATCGCCCTGGTATTGCTCGGCCCAGGCCGCGGTCGGTTCGTTTTGTCGCCGCCAGTCGAGTGCCCGGCGCAGATCGGGATCGCGCCACAGGCTTGCCTGGTTCGCGTCGTAGAGCGCCGCCGTTTCCACCAGACGCCGGTAGATGCGTGCCGACGTCGCCTCCTCGTCGGCCCATTTGGCGAGGCGGTCCCACACCCGCATCAGGCTCTCGTGCGAGATGTCGATCACCGACTCCGGCCCGAGCGTCTCGCCGATCGGCGGCATCAGGAACGAGCGGCTGGGTTTGCGGAAGCGGTCGATGACGGCGACCACCTCGTCCGGTTCGGCGCCGCAGATCGCGCACAGCCGCGCCAGTCGCGTCGGCCGGCGGATGCCGCGCGGGTCGGTGCCCTTGTCGGTGAGCGCCTTGAACACCCGTTCGCAGATGCGCTGCTGGCCGGCGGCCGTCAGCTCGGCGAACGCCTTCTCGGCATGGCGGTCGAGCGCGTGCCGCATGCCGCCGATGGCTTCGTAGTTCGCGAGGTCGAGCGGGCCGCGGGCGCCGCCGTCGTTTTCCCAGTTCGCCCAGGTGCGGTTCAGCGCGTGCTGCAGGATCGACAACTGGTCGGGGTTATCGCCCACGTCGTTGAGCAACCGCGTCAGGAGCACCGGGCTGATGCCGGCGTTCGCCACGCTCACCGGACCGGTGATCGCGGCGCGGATTTCGTCGCGGGTCAGCCGCGGCACCAGGTACTGCCCCTCGTTGAGGGCTTCCGGCAGGCCATGGAAC
>JBKOWC010000217.1:0-6119 GCA_046724215.1 Pseudomonadota bacterium
GCGACGGGATCGACACCTACGACCTTGCTGCCGGCGCGGCGCGACTCTGGCAGCGCCTGCGCCCCGAACTGCTGCGGTCGCTGCGGGCCCATACGCTGTTCATCGCCATCGTCCTCGTCCATCTGGGCGCAGCGCTCGTCATTCCGCCCCTGTTCGGCGTAACGATTCCCTATTCGCCGACGACCTATGTCGCGACGATGCTGGCCCTGATCGGCGTGGCGGTGGGGGTGTTTCTGCTCTTCTACGCGGCCGCGCTTGCCATCGCCGTACGGCCGAAGAACTTCTGGTCGTACATGTGGGGCGAGCTGGCCGAGAAGGTGTTCACCGTCGAGCGCATCTGTCTGGCGTTGCCGACGGTGTTGTTCTTTCCGATCATGGCGGCGACGTTTTCCTACTTCAAGACGGCCATCGCCGCCTTTCGGCCCTTTGACTGGGACACGAGCTTCGCCGCCTGGGACCGGCTTTTGCATGGCGGCCACGATCCGTGGCGGCTGCTGCAGCCGGTCCTCGGCCATCCGATCATCACGGCCCTCCTCAGCGACGGCTACCGGATCTGGTTCGGCGTCACCTATTGCCTGCTGCTCTGGATCATGATCGACGCGCGCCGCCCGCGGCTGCGCATGCAATACCTTCTCACCTTTGCCCTCTGTTGGATCCTGCTCGGGAATCTGGCGGCGACCCTGCTGTCGTCCGCCGGGCCGGCCTTTTTCGGCCGGGTCACCGGCCTGGCCGACCCAGACGTGGACCTCATCGGGTACCTCCGGGAGGCCAACAAGGTCGCGGTCGTCCCGGCCGTCGAAATCCAGGAGATGCTCTGGACCTGGTACAAAAATGGCGACACCGTCGCGGGCGCCGGCATCTCCGCCATGCCGAGCCTGCATGTCGGAATCGCGTTTTCGTTCTTCCTGCTCGGCCAGGCCATCAGCCGCCGGCTCGGCATTCTCGGCGCCGTCTATGCGGCGCTCATCCTGCTCGCGTCCGTTCATCTCGGCTGGCACTACGCCGTCGACGGTTACGCCGCCATCGTCGGAACCTGGATCATCTGGTTCTGCACCGGCCGTCTGCTCGATCGGCCGGCCGTTTCCAAGCTGCTGTGGGGAGACGACCCGCCGGCCCGGCCGCCCGGCCCCGCCGACGCCGAATCGGACGCCGCGGCACGCTCCTGAAGCTCCTCCCTTCGCCGCCCCGACGGGGCTGGCGGCCACCGCATTGCCTCCTTGTCCTGGGCCGACGTACGGCTTAAGACCTTTCGCAATGCACCATGAACGATCCGAGCACTCTCCCCCGCGCTGGCAATGACCGATCTATCGCTTGCTCACGGCCTGAGCCTGGCCGATCTCTATGCTGCGTCCGGCCTCGGCCGCCTGGATGACCTGTTCCGTCGGCATCTCGCTGCCGGTGATGCCGCCTTGGGCGCGCAGATGGCGGCGGCCCGAGCCGCCCCGGATGCCCTTGGCGGCAAGGCCGAATCGGAGCTGCTCCTCGCCCTCGCGCCGCACCTCGAAGATTTCTTGGCCGAGCTCTTCGGCATCCGCGCCGAAGCGGCCAGCCTAGCCGCCCGGCACCACGAACTGGCGCCGCTCTATGCGTGCAAGCGCCTGTTCGTGCAGCGCCGCGCCCAGCGCGCCTTCAAGCCCGAGGAGGCCGCCGGGTTCGACGCCGCAGCGCTCGAGACAGCCTTGGTCGGGCGCATCGGCGAGCCGCTGAGCGAACTGGTCTTCGCACGTGCGGTCATGCGCTGGCTCGAGGAGGAAGCAGCCCATGCCGAGGACCTCGACCTCGCCACGCGCTACGCCGCCTGGGCGTTGCTGACCGACGCCGGGCATGCCCGCCACGGCCGTGGCGTCCTCTTCAAGGCCCCGCACAAGACCGATCCGCAGCATTTGCTGCCGACCCAGACGGTCGATCGCCATGGCGCTTCCATGATCCAGCTTCCGGACGAGCGTCTGCGCCGCCGCGAAGGCTTCAAGCTGACCGACTCCGGCACCGATCTCGTCGGCGCGCTCGATCAGGCCCACTACTGCATCTTCTGCCACAACCAGGGCAAGGATTCCTGCGCCAAGGGCCTGAAGGAGAAGGACGGCAGTTTCAAGAAGAGCGTCTTCGGGGTATCGCTCGCCGGCTGTCCGCTCGAAGAGAAGATCTCGGAGATGCACAGCCTGAAGACGGAGGGCGTGCCGATCGGCGCGCTGGCGATGGCCGCGGTCGACAATCCGCTGGCCGCGCTCACCGGCCACCGCATCTGCAACGACTGCATGAAGGCCTGCATCTACCAGAAGCAGGAGCCGGTCGACATCCCGCAGGCCGAAACGCGCATCCTCAAGGACGTGCTGGCGCTGCCCTGGGGCTTCGAGATTTATAGCCTGCTGACGCGCTGGAACCCGCTCAACCTGCGGCGGCCCGTCGCGAAGCCTGCCAGCGGCCGCAAGGTCCTGGTCGCCGGCATCGGGCCCGCCGGGATCAGCCTGGCGCACTACCTGCTCAACGACGGCCACACCGTGGTCGCCGTCGACGGCCTGAAGATCGAGCCGTTGCCGGCCGATCTCTCCGGCGTCGACGCGCGCGGCAATCGCGTGCCGTTCCGGCCGATCCGCGACATCGGCGATCTGCGCGACGAGCTCGACGACCGCGTCATGGCCGGCTTCGGCGGCGTTGCCGAATACGGCATTACCGTGCGTTGGGACAAGAACTTCCTCAAGATCATCCGGCTGCTGCTCGAACGGCGCGAATCCTTCTCCATGTTCGGCGGCGTGCGCTTCGGCGGCACGCTCACGCTCGACCAGGCCTTCGCCATGGGCTTCGACCACGTCGCGCTGGCGCTCGGCGCCGGCAAGCCGACGATCCTCGATCTGCCGAACAACCTGGCGCCCGGTGTGCGCATGGCCTCGGACTTCCTCATGGCCCTGCAGCTGACCGGGGCGGCCAAGACCGATTCGATCGCCAACCTGCAGCTGCGCCTGCCGGCCGTGGTCATCGGCGGCGGCCTGACGGCGATCGACACCGCCACCGAGGCGATGGCCTACTATCCGCTGCAAGTCGAGAAATTCCGCGCGCGCTATGAGGCGCTGGCCGCCGACATGGGCGAGGCGGCGCTGCGTCGGCGCTGGACGCCGCCCGAACTCGCGGTCGTCGACGAATTCCTCGACCATGCGCGTGCCATCCGCGCCGAACGGGCCGCCGCCGCGCGCGACGGCCGGCCGGCGCGCATCGCCGAGCTGGTCGACGGCTGGGGCGGCGTCACCATCGCCTATCGCCGCCGGCTCATCGATTCGCCGAGCTACACGCTCAACCACGAGGAGGTCGGCAAGGCACTCGAGGAAGGCATCCGCTTCGCCGAAGGTCTGACGCCGGTCGGCATCGATATCGACGAGACCGGCTACTGTGCTTCGATCCGCCTGTCGCGCGCCAGTGCGGAGGACATCGTCACATTGCCGGCGCGCGCCGTGCTGGTGGCCGCCGGTACGCGGCCCAACACGGTGCTGGCGCGCGAACACGCGGCGCAGTTCGGCATCGACGGCCAGTACTTCCAGGCCGTCGACGACCACGGCGAACCGATCAAGCCCGAGCGGAGCGCCAAGCCGAAAGCGGTCCAGGTGCTGCAGAGCCTGCGCGGCGACGGGCGCGCCGTCAGCTTCTTCGGCGATCTGCACCCGTCCTTCGCCGGCAATGTCGTCAAGGCCATGGCGAGCGCCAAGCAGGGCTGGCCGACGGTGGCCCGCATGCTCGAGCGGCTGCCGCCGAGGCCGGCCGGCGACGAGGCCGCCTTCCTTGCCCAGCTCAACCAGCGCTTGCGCGCGGTCGTCCACCAAGTGGCGCGCCTGACGCCTACCATCGTCGAAGTCGTGGTCCACGCGCCACAGGCGGCGGCGAATTTCCGGCCGGGCGAGTTCTACCGGCTGCAGAATTTCGAGACACTGGCCTATCGCATCGACGGCACGACGCTGGCGATGGAGGGCTTGGCGATGACCGGCGCCTGGGTGGATGCCGAGCGCGGGCTCGTCTCGGTCATCGTGCTCGAGATGGGCGGCTCCTCGGATCTCTGCGCGCTGCTCAAGCCCGGCGATCCCGTGATCCTCATGGGGCCGACGGGGCACGCGACGGAGACGCCGGGCGGCGAGACCGTGCTCCTCGCCGGCGGCGGCCTCGGCAATGCCGTGCTGTTCTCGATCGGCCGGGCGCTGCGCGCTGCCGGCTCCAAGGTGCTCTACTTTGCCGGCTACAAGCGCGTCGACGACCGCTACAAGGTGGCGGAAATCGAGGCGGCTGCCGACGTCGTCGTCTGGGCCTGCGACGAGGCGCCGGGTTTCAAGCCGGGACGACCGCAGGATTGCAGCAATGTCGGCAACATCGTCGACACGATGGTCGCCTATCAGCAGGGTAAATTAGGGCCGAAGTCGATCGACCTCGGCGCCGTCGACCGTATCGTCGCCATCGGCTCCGACGGCATGATGGCGGCGGTGGCACGCGCCCGCCACGCCGTGCTGAAGCCGTACCTCAAGCCGAGCCATTGCGCGATCGGCAGCATCAACTCGCCCATGCAGTGCATGATGAAGGAGATCTGCGCCCAGTGCCTGCAGGCGCATATCGATCCCGTCACGGGCCAGCGCACGGTCGTGTTCTCGTGCTACGACCAGGACCAGTCGCTCGACCGCGTGGACTTTCCCGCCTTGCGCGCGCGGCTCAGCCAGAATGCCGTGCCGGAGAAGCTGACGGCGGCCTGGATCGACCGCTGCCTGAAGCGGCTGAACTATCGCGCTGCGGCGGAGTAAGGGGCGAGCAGATCGCTCGCTGCGACCAGGCGTTGCGGAGGGAACTCGATCGTGACTCTGGTGCCGTTGCCGAAGTCGCTCTCGATCGAGAAGGTGGCCCCGTGGGCTTCGATCAGGCGCTTGGTGAGCGGCAGGCCCAGCCCAGTACCGGCGTGACGGCGGCTGAGGGCGCTGTCGATCTGGCCGAAGGGCGATAGCGCCTTCGGAATATCTTCCTTGGCGATGCCGATGCCGGTGTCCGCCACTTCGATCCGGAGATTGGGACCGGCCATCCGTGCGCTCACGCAAACCTGACCTTCCGGCGGCGTGAACTTTATGCCGTTGGTCACGAGGTTGAGCAGTGCCTGGCGCAGCTTGCGTTCGTCGGCCAGCAGCGCCGGCAGTTCGCCGGCCACCTCGGCAATGATCTCGATGCCCGCCTCCTGGGCGCGCGGCGACAGCATGGCGATGCAGGCGCTCACCAGCGGCTCGAGCTCCACAGGTTCTTCCACCAGCTCGATCTGCCCGGCCTCGGCCTTCGACAGGTCCAGGATGTCGTTGATCAGCTCGAGGAGATGATCGCCGCTGCCGCGGATATCGTCGATATATCCGCGGTAGCGCGGATTGCCGATCGGCCCGAGAGTCTCGCGCAGCACGATCTCGGAGAAGCCGATGATCGCGTTGAGCGGCGTGCGCAGCTCATGGCTCATGACGGCCAGGAACTCCGACTTGGCGCGGCTGGCGCTTTCGGCCTGTTCCTTGGCGAGGCTCAGCGCGGACTCGAATGCCTTGCGGTCGGTGATGTCGAAGATGATGCCGTCGAGAAAGGCCGGCTGTCCGTTGGAATCGAAGACCACCCGGGCATACTCGCGCACCCAGCGCACCGTTCCGTCGCGATGCAGGATGCGGTAGTCGAGTTCGAACGGCCGGCGCTGTTCCACCGCCCGAGCGACCGTTCGGGCGATCATCTCGGCATCGTCAGGATGGGTGACGCTGGCATAGGTGCGCACGCGCGCGTCGATGAAGTCCGACGCCGGATATCCCGTCAGTACCTCGCTGTAGTCGCTGACGTAGATGTCGGTCCAATCGGCATTGATGAGGCAGCGATAGACGACGCCGGGAATGTTGGTGACCAGCGTTCGGAAGCGGCTTTCGCTCTTCGCCAAAGCGGCCGACTTTGCCGCCAGGTCCGCTTCGAATTGCTTGCGGTCGGTGACATCGAAGACCACGCCATCGAGGAAGAGGATCTGACCGTCTGCGTCGAACACGGCCTGTCCCTTGTCCTGGAGCCAGCGGATGGAGCCGTCGCGATGGATGATCCGGTAGTCGACGACGTAGGGCTGCCGGGCCGCGATCGCGGCGGCGGTCGCC
>JBKOWC010000116.1:0-12931 GCA_046724215.1 Pseudomonadota bacterium
GCCCGTCCAGCACCGGATAGCGCACGCCCTGCCGCGCCTTGAGCCGGGCCTGCTCGCCGAGCGGCAGCGCGTTCCACTCGTCGTGCCAGTCGCAGACCACCGCCGGCCCGTACACCTCGGTGAGGCCGTAGACATGGGTGATATGGAAGCCCATCCGCTCCATCTGCGCGATGACCGGCGCCGGTGGCGGGGCCGCAGCGGTCATCAGCTCGACCGTGCGCCCGGCGAGTCCCTCGGCGAACTCCTGCTTCAGCGTCGGCTCGGCGTTGATCAGCATGTTCATGACGATGGGCGCGCCGCAGAGGTGCGTCACGCCGTGCTCGATGATGGCATGGAAGATCGGCCGCGCCGCCACCCGCCGGAGGCAGACATGTGTGCCGTTGAGCGCCGTGACCGTCCATGGGAAGCACCAGCCGTTGCAGTGGAACATCGGCAGCGTCCACAGATAGACGGGAGCGTGCGGCATCTGCCAAATGAGGACGTTGCCGACGGCGTTCAGGTAGGCGCCGCGATGGTGGTAGACGACGCCCTTGGGATTGCCGGTCGTGCCGGAGGTGTAGTTGAGCGAGATCGCCTGCCATTCGTCCGCCGGCAGCGACCACGCGAACGCCGGATCGCCGGTCGACAGGAACACCTCGTAGCCCATCGCGCCGAGCCGCTCGCCCGCCGGTCCCTGGGGATCGGCGATGTCGATGACCAGCGGCGGCTTCTCCATCAGCTTCAGCGCCCGGCCGACGACGGCGGCGAACTCGGTGTCGGTGATGAGGACCTTGGCCTCGCCATGCTGCAGGATGAAGGCGATGGTCTCGGCATCGAGGCGGACGTTGAGGGCGTTGAGCACGGCGCCGGCCATGGGCACGCCCAGATGCGCCTCGAAATGCGCGGGCACGTTGGGCGCCATTACTGCCACGGTGTCGCCCGGTCCGATGCCGCACCGGACCAGCGCCGAGGCCAGCCGCCGGCAGCGCGCATAGCTCTCGGCCCAGCTGTAGCGCTCGCCGCCATGCACCACCGCCGGGCGCTGCGGATAGACCTGGGCGGCGCGCCGGATGAAGGTCAGCGGCGACAGCGGCACGTAGTTGGCCGCGTTCTTTCCGAGGTCGGTGTCGTAGGCGTGCGGCATGACGGCGATCATACCGGCGGGACCGACTCGAGCAAGCTGTGGGGCGTCCCGAAGACGCGGACGAGACCGGAGCGGCCCGATACGGCGTCGGCGATGCGGAGGCGATAGCGGAAATTCATGGGGTGGGGCAGGGCGGTCGGCGGGAAGAAGCCGAGCGCCGCGATCTCGCCATTCGCCTCCCACGGCGCGCGCTCGACGATGCGACCCCCGAAGAGCAGCACGAGGTCGTCGGCGAACGGTTGCGCGTAGGTCCCGATGAGGCGGCGGACCTCGATGCGGCAGCGGGTCTCCTCCAGGATCTCGCGATGGAGGGCGCCGAGCGGCGACTCGCGCGGCTCGACGCGGCCGCCGGGCAGGGTCCATTCGAAGGGCGGATAGTTCTGCCGCACGCACAGCACGTCGCCGCTGTCGTTGCGCAGGAAGGCAAAGACGCCGATGGTCGCCATATTCCCCGAATCGCCTTGTTGCGGACGCGCCCCGCCCGCATCATGCCGGGCAAGGACGCAGGCGTAAAGGAAACCACCATGCTGCTGCATCTGCAGACTTGGCCGGATGTCGAGGCCTATCTCAAGACCAGCGTCGGCATCATCATCCCCATCGGCTCGACCGAGCAGCACGGGCCGAACGGCCTCGTCGGCACCGACGCGATCTGCGCCGAGGCCGTGGCGCGCGGCGTCGGCGAGGCGGCCGGGGCGCTGGTGGCGCCCACCATCGCCGTCGGCATGGCGCAGCACCATCTGGGCTTCCCCGGCTCGATGACGCTCAGGCCCTCGACCCTCATCGCCGTCGTGCGCGACAACATCGTCTCGCTCGCCCGCCACGGCTTCCGCCGCTTCTATTTCATCAACGGGCACGGCGGCAACATCGCCACCGTCAACGCCGCCTTCTCCGAGGTCTATGCCGAGACCAGTCTCGCCGGCAGCGACAATAATCCCGGCATCAAATGCAAGCTGCGCAACTGGTGGGAAGCGGCGCGGGTGAAGGAGATCGTGCGCGAGCTTTACGGGGCCTCCGAGGGCGGCCACGCCACGCCTTCCGAAGTCTCGCTCACCTGGCACGTCTACCCGGACGCGGCCCGGCCCATGCAGCTCGATCCGCCGATCGCGCCGAGCGGCGACTTCGCGGACGCCGACGACTATCGCCGCAACTTCCCCGACGGCCGCATCGGTTCGAACCCGGGCCTCGCCACGGCCGAAGCCGGCGGCCGCCTGCTTGACGCGGCCGTCGCGCATCTGGCCGCCGACTACCGCTCCTGGGTCGGCGCGTAGCCGCCGTCTTGGCAAGCGCCGGTCGCATCGCGCACAATCCCTCGGGCAGCCGGAAACGGGCAGGGGGAGCGATGGCGGCGAAGAAGACAAAGCCAGGACGAAGCAAGCCTGCCGCCAGGCGCAAGGCGACGGCAAAGAAGAAGCCGGTGCCGCGCCGAGCCGCGGCCAAGAAAGCGCCGGCAAAGAAGGCCGCCGCGCGCAAGCGGGCGCCCAGAAAGCTCAAGATCGCGCCGAAGCCGAAGACCGTAGCCAAGAAGACGCGGCCACGTCCGCCAGCATCGGCCAGGCGCGCACCGGCGCCGCGTCAGCCGCTCGGCCTGCAGGTGGCGCGGCCGGAGGCGCCCGACCGAAAGGCCATGCTGGAGCAGGCGCTGACCGGGACGCCGAAGGAAGGGCAGCGGGTCGCCGAAGCGCGGCGGAGCTATGCCGAGGAGCACGCCCGTTCGCTCGCCGATCCCGCGGGATTCTGGGGCGAGGCCGCCGCCGGCATCGACTGGATCATGAAGTGGGACCGCGTCCTCGACGACGGCAATCCGCCCTTCTACCGCTGGTTCCGCGGCGGCGTCCTGAACACCTGCCACAATGCCCTCGACCGCCACATCGGGCGCGGGCGCGGCGACCAGCCGGCGCTGATCTATGACAGCCCCGTCACCAACACCGTTCGGCATTTCACCTACCGCCAGCTCCGCGACGAGGTCGCGCGCTTCGCCGGCGCGCTGGTGAGCGAGGGCGTCGTCAAGGGCGACCGCGTCATCATCTACATGCCGATGGTCCCGGAGGCGCTGGTGGCCATGCTGGCCTGCGCGCGCATCGGCGCCGTCCATTCCGTCGTCTTCGGCGGCTTCGCGGGGGCCGAGCTGGCGACGCGGATCAACGACGCCACGCCCAAAGTGATCGTCTCCGCCTCCTGCGGCATCGAGGTCGGCCGCATCGTCCCGTACAAGCCCCTGCTCGACGCCGCCATCGCCATGGCCATCCACAAGCCGGACCGCTGCGTCATCCTGCAGCGTCCGATGGCGCGCGCCGAACTCATCCCCGGCCGCGACGTCGACTGGCAGGACGCGATCGGGCGCGCCGACCCGCATGAATGCGTGCCCGTCCAGGCGACCGATCCGCTCTACATCCTCTACACCTCCGGCACGACCGGCCAGCCGAAGGGCATCGTGCGCGACAACGGCGGCCATGCCGTGGCGTTGCACTGGACGATGAAGAACATCTACGGCATGACGCCCGGCGAGGTGTACTGGGCCGCGTCCGACGTCGGCTGGGTCGTCGGCCACTCCTACATCGTCTACGCGCCGCTGCTCTACGGCTGCACGACCGTGCTCTACGAGGGCAAGCCGGTCGGCACGCCCGATGCCGGGGCGTTCTGGCGCGTCATCGCACAGCACAAGGTGAAGGCGCTCTTCACGGCGCCGACGGCATTCCGCGCCATCCGCCGCGACGACCCCGACGGCAAGCTGATCCGCAACTACGACCTCTCCCATTTCCGCACCCTCTTCCTCGCCGGCGAGCGGTTGGATCCGCCGACGCTGGAATGGGCCGAGCAGCACCTGAAGGTGCCCGTCATCGATCACTGGTGGCAGACCGAGACCGGCTGGGCGATCTGCGCCAACTGCATGGGAATCGAACATCTCCCGGTCAGACCGGGTTCGCCGACTGTTGCCGCCCCCGGTTGGGACGTGCGCGTGGTCGACGAAGGCTGCCACGAGGCCAAGCGCGGCGACATCGGGGCGCTCGTCTGCAAGCTGCCGCTGCCGCCGGGCTCGCTGCCGACGCTATGGAATGCCGACGAACGGTACGTGCATTCCTACCTGCAGACCTATCCCGGCTACTACCAGACGGGCGATGCGGGCTACATGGACGAAGGCGGCTATGTCTACGTCATGGCCCGCACCGACGACGTCATCAACGTCGCCGGCCACCGCCTGTCGACCGGCGGCATGGAGGAGGTGCTGGCGGCGCATCCCGACGTCGCCGAGTGCGCCGTCGTCGGCGTCGCCGACGAGATCAAGGGGCAGGTGCCGGTCGGTTTCCTCGTGCTCAAGGCGGGTGTGCAGCGCGATCACCCGCACATCGTCGCGGAGGTCGTGCAGATGGTGCGCGACCGCATCGGCCCGGTCGCCGCCTTCAAGACCGCGATGGTGGTGAAGCGCTTGCCGAAGACGCGCTCCGGCAAGATCCTGCGTGGCACCATGCAGAAGATCGCGGACGGCGAGGAATACAAGATGCCCGCCACCATCGACGATCCGGCGATCCTGCCGGAGATCGCCGAGGCGCTCGCCGCCGTCGGCTACGCCGCGCCGCGCCTGTCGCGGTCGTTGTAGCGGTCGTTCGCGGTGGTGGCCTCGGCCACCAGGTCAAGGCACTGGCCGATGAGGCGGTTGAGCCGCTTGGTCTCGTCGACGATGAGGCCGAGCATGCGCGCCTGCTGCTCCGCGGGCAGCTCCGGGTTCTCCTGCAGGATCTCCGACAGCGAGCGGATTGCCGTCAGCGGCTGGCGGAGCGATTCGCCAAGCCGGTCGATATGCGCATCGAAGTCGGGCGATGCCCGCAAGGTCGCCGGGCGCGGTGCCGCATGGAGCCGCAGCATCGTGCACAGGCTGTCGGGCAGCAGCCGCGTGAATGCTTCGACACCCAGCCGGCGCGTCTGCGCCACGCTTGCCGGCGTCGCGGCCGGATTGGTGGAATCAGACCTATGGGCTTTCGGGGCTATCGAAGTCGCTTCTTCCGCGTCGGCAGGCAGCATGGCGAACCTCCATTTGGAGAGGGCTCCTCCCGGCGTCCATCGTTTCTTCTTGCCGGCGCCTTGCCGCAGCGCACAATCGGATAGTCGCCGACTTGACGGGTCGTTTCAAGGGCCATGCTGCTTTGCAGAAGGCGACGTGCAGGATCCCGGCTGCCGCCAAGGTCCCGATTGCGGCGCCGACCCGCCGTGGCTACCCTCGCCGAAATCCTATTCAACCGACGCGGCCCGTCATGAATCTCAAAGTCTTGTTGAAGTCACTCGATCTCGATGCCGGCAGTCTGGAAGCGGGCGATCTTGCCGTTCACTCGCCGATCGACGGTCGCGCGATCGCGCGCGTCAAGACTCATAGCCCGGCGCAAGTGCGCGCTGCCGTCGGAAAGGCGCAACAGGCATTTGCCGTCTGGCGCGATGTGCCGGCGCCGAAGCGGGGCGAGTTGATACGGCTGCTCGGCGAGGAGCTGCGGGCAGCCAAGGACCAGCTCGGCGAGCTCGTCACGGTCGAGAACGGCAAGATCCTCGTCGAGGGCAAGGGCGAAGTGCAGGAGATGATCGACATCTGCGACTTCGCGGTCGGGCTGTCGCGCCAGCTCTATGGCCTCACAATCGCATCGGAGCGGCCCGGTCACCGCATGATGGAGACCTGGCACCCCCTCGGCGTCGCCGGCGTCATTACGGCCTTCAACTTTCCGGTCGCCGTCTGGTCGTGGAACTTCGCGCTCGCCATCGTCTGCGGCGATTCTGTCGTCTGGAAGCCCTCGGAGAAGACGCCGCTGACGGCGCTTGCGTGCGAACGGCTGTGGCGGCGCGCCGTGCGACGGTTCGGAGCGGCGCCCAAGCATCTGCTGGAGGTCGTCATCGGCGGCCGCGACGTCGGAGAGGCGCTGATCGACGATCCGCGCGTCGCGCTGGTCAGCGCCACCGGTTCGACGCGCATGGGGCGCGCGGTCGGTCCGCGCGTGGCGCAGCGCTTCGCCCGCTCCCTGCTCGAGCTCGGCGGCAACAACGGCATGATCGTGGCGCCCTCGGCCGACCTCGACCTGGCCGTGCGCGCCATCTGCTTCGCCGCCGTCGGCACGACAGGGCAGCGCTGCACCACCCTACGCCGTCTCATCGTTCACGAGCAGGTGTATGACCGGCTGTTGCCGCGGCTGAAGAAGGCTTACGCGAGCGTCAAGGTCGGCGACCCCCGGGAGCCGGCCACGCTCGTCGGTCCGCTCATCGACGAAGCGGCCTATAGCGGCATGCAGTCGGCGCTGAAGCAGGCGGAGGCCGACGGCGGCAAGGTGTTCGGAGGCGAGCGCGTGCGGCTGAATAAGAATCCGGATGGGTTTTACGTGAAGCCCGCGATCGTCGAGATGCCCGGGCAGACCGACATCGTCCGCGAGGAGACGTTCGCCCCGATCCTCTACGCCCTCAAATACCGGAAGCTGGAAGACGCCATCGCGATCCACAACGACGTGCCGCAGGGCCTGGCGTCCTGCATCTTCACGACGGACCTGCGCGAGGCCGATGCATTCATGGCGGCCGGCGGCAGCGACTGCGGCATCGTCAATGTCAATATCGGCCCGAGCGGCGCCGAGATCGGCGGCGCCTTCGGGGGAGAGAAGCAAACCGGCGGCGGCCGTGAGTCCGGTTCCGACGCTTGGCGAGCCTATATGCGGCGGGCCACAAACACGATCAACTACTCGAATGCGCTGCCGCTCGCCCAGGGCATCAGCTTCGACGTGGCCGGCTGAAGCGAGGCGTCCGCCGCAGCCGTCAGGAATTGTGCTCCGGCAGGAACTTGCCAAGGTCGGCGAGTGTGGCCCGACGCGGCGCTTCCTCGGGCTTGGCGGCCTCGTCGGCAGCAACCGCTGCTTCCTTTGCCGCCGCACTCTTCTCCTGCGTCTTGCGCCCCTTGAGGATGGCGGCGTTGAGGTCGCTCTGCGTGCACAGTCCGAGCAGCACCGGGTCGCGCGGTCTTAGGTTGGCGAAGTTCCAATGGCTGCGGTCGCGCACGGCCGCGATTGTTTGCTTGGTCGTACCGATCAGTTTGGAGATCTGCGCGTCGGTCAGTTCCGGGTGATGGCGGATCAGCCAAGCCACCGCGTCGGGCTTGTCCTGCCGCTTGGCAACCGGTGTATAGCGCGGGCCTTTCGTGCGCGTGGCCGGCAGCGGGATCGTCGCCTTCGACATCCGCAGCCGCTCGTTCTTGTCGGCCTCGCAGCGGGCGATCTCCTCCTTTGTCAGCTGGCCGTTGACCGTGGGGTCGAGGCCCAGCATCCCCTGCGCGACCTCGCCGTCGGCGATGCCCTGCACCTCGAGCGCGTGCAGGCCGCAGAACTCCGCGATCTGCTCGAACGTCAAAGTCGTATTCTCGACCAGCCAGACGGCGGTCGCCTTGGGCATCAGCAACTGGGCCATGGCACTCTCCTGCATCAATCAATGCCCCGCCGGTTGCGGTCCACACGGCAAACATCCCGGCGGACCGTCGCATCGAGCGATCCCGAATGTTGGGATTGATCAGCCAGATTGCGAGGCAAGCGACGCCAATACCATTGTTTCAGGCGGGCCGCCAGCGCGAATTTTCCGCCCGCGGCGGATCAGCGCATCGTCAGCGCGATCTTGCCGATGTGGGCGCTCGATTCCATCAGGCGGTGGGCATCCGCGGCGCGCGCCAGCGGGAACGTGGCGTGGATGACCGGCGCCACCCTGCCGGACTCGAGCAACGGCCAGACGTTGGCGTGCAATGCCCTGGCGATGGCGCCCTTTTCCGCGACCGTGCGCGGCCGCAGCGTGGACCCGGTGAGAGTCTGCCGCTTGAGCATGAGAGGCAGCAGATTCAGTTCGGTCGAGCTGCCCTTGAGGAACGCGATCTGGACCAGCCGGCCCTCGAGCGCGAGGATCTTCAGATTGCGAGCGATATAGTCGCCGCCCACCATGTCGAGAATCACGTCGACGCCGCGCCCATCGGTCGCCTTACTCACGACATCGACGAAATCTTCCCGCCGGTAGTCGATGGCGACGTCGGCACCGAGGCGCCGGCAGGCCGCGCATTTCTCGGCATCGCCGGCCGTCGCGAAGACCCGCGCTCCGAAGGCGTGCGCCAGCTGGATCGCCGTGGTGCCGATGCCGCTGGAGCCGCCATGCACCAGAAACGCTTCCCCGGCGCTGAGCCGGCCACGCTCGAAGACGTTGGTCCAGACCGTGAAATAGGTCTCGGGTATGGCGGCCGCGCGCACCATATCGAAGGTCTTGGGCAGCGGCAGGCACTGTGGTGCCGGGACGGCGCAATACTCGGCGTACCCGCCCCCCGACACGAGAGCGCAGATGGCATCGCCGACGCGCCAGTCGCTGGTCCCTTCGCCAAGGGCTGCGATGCGGCCGGCGATCTCGAGTCCGGGAAGATCCGATGCGCCCGGCGGCGGCGCATAGCTACCCTGGCGCTGCAGCACGTCCGGACGATTGACCCCGGCGGCCTCGACGGCCACCAGGACCTCGCCGGCCGCCGGAACCGGCAGCGGCCGCTGGCATGCCAGCAGGACGTCCGGTCCGCCGGAGCGGCTGATTTCGACGGCCTTCATCGTTGCCGGCAGCGCCGCCATAGGGGACTCCCGGGTCTGGTGATGCGCCCCGACGCTCTAGTATGATCGGCGCCAACGCACAACCCTGTTGCAACAGGAGGCGGACGCGCATGGACATCGAGGAATTGGAGCCGCGGAAAAAGGGGCCGGCGCCGCTCAATCTCGACCCGCTGTCGGTCGAGGAACTCAACGACTACATCACCGCACTCGAGGCCGAGATCGCGCGCGTCAAAGCAAAGATCGAAGCAAAGAAAAGCCACCTGGCGGGCGCCGCCTCGTTGTTCCGACAAACTTAATCTCCCTGATCTGCGGGAAAATCGAAAAATCCCGCCGATTCGTAATTCGTTAACCATACTTTAACGAATACGCCCGAGAATGATTAACAGACGATCCCTGCCATGGGGATCCTCTCGAGGGTCACTTCCTTGATCCTTGTTGACGCCTCCCTGTCTAACTTGCCGCCGGTCCTTGCGATCGGCGGTTTTTCTTTTGTCCGCCCGGCTGGCAGATTTCAAAACCCTTGGCAACAGAAAAACTTGCCGCAGGCGGGAAAATCCGCGCTTGACGCATTTCTGCAATGCAAATAGCGTTTGCCTCGGCAAGTTTGACAGGTTGAGGCTCACAAAACGCAAAGGGCCGACGTCGACCGACGGGCGGCCCTTTGCATTGGCGCCGCTTGCCAATCCGGCCGCTCTGGCTTCATCTGCTGGGTCAGTTCAAGCAGGTGAGCCTCCATGGCCGAGCCGAAGTTTCTTCAATTCGATACGCTGAGCCTGCACGCGGGGCAGCAGCCGGAGCCGACGACCGGCGCGCGCGCCGTCCCGATCTATCAGACGACGTCTTACGTTTTCCGCGACACGGATCATGCGGCAGCGCTGTTCAACCTGGAACGGCCCGGCCACATCTATTCGCGCATCTCCAATCCGACGGTCGCGGTCCTCGAAGAGCGGGTCGCGGCGCTCGAGGGCGGCGTCGGCGCGGTCTGCACCGCGAGTGGACAGGCGGCGCTGCATCTCGCGGTGGCGACGCTGATGGGCGCCGGCGGGCACATCGTCGCCTCGGCCTCGATCTATGGCGGCAGCGTCAATCTGCTGAAATTGACCTTGCCGCGGTTCGGCATCGAGACGACCTTCGTCCATCCGCGCGATCTCGACGGCTTCCGGCGGGCGATCCGGCCACAGACCCGCCTCGTCTTCGCCGAGACGATCGGCAATCCGAACCTGGAAGTGCTCGATCTGGAGGGCGTGTCGGCCATCGCCCATGGCGCCCACCTGCCGCTGTTGATCGATTCCACCTTCTCCACGCCCTACCTCAATCGGCCGATCGAATATGGCGCCGATCTGGTCATGCACTCTGCCACCAAATGGTTGGGCGGCCACGGCGTCGCCATCGGCGGCGTGCTCGTCGACGGCGGCCGCTTCGATTGGGAACGATCGGGGAAGTTCCCGACCCTGACCGAACCCTATGCCGGCTATCACGGCATCGATTTCGCCGAGGAGTTCGGGCCGCAGGCCTTCGTCATGCGGGCGCGCGTCGAGGGACTGCGCGACTTCGGAGCGTGCATGAGCCCGGCGAACGCGTTTCAGATCCTGCAAGGCGTCGAGACGCTGCCGCTGCGCATGGCACGACACGTGTCGAACGCTCAGAGAGTTGCCGAGGCGTTGAAGGCGCATGCGGCCATCGCCTGGGTGAACTATCCGGGCCTGCCGGATCATCCGGACCACGAGCGCGCCAAACGGCTGCTGCCTGGCGGCTGCGGCTCGATCGTCAGCTTCGGCGTGAAAGGGGGCCGTGCGGCCGGCCGCCGCTTCATCGAAAGCCTGAAGCTCGCCTCCCAACTCGCCAACGTTGGCGACGCCAAGACCCTGGTGATCCATCCGGCGAGCACGACGCATCAACAAATGGATGCCGAAGCGCTACAGGCCGCCGGCCTGAGTGAGGACCTCATCCGCCTGTCTGTCGGCATCGAAGACGTCGCCGACATTCTCGACGACCTCAGCCAGGCGCTGCGGACATCACAAAGGGCATAGGCCTCGGGATGATCCTCACCATCGACGGCGTTGCGACATTTGCTGCCACGGGCGGGCGGCCCTTCGACGCGGCGAACCCCGCCATGCTGTTTCTCCACGGCGCCGGCATGGATCACACGGTATGGGCGCTGCAGACCCGCTATTTCGCGCATCACGGCCGGTCCGTGCTCGCCCTCGATCTGCCGGGCCATGGCCGGTCGGCCGGATCGATCCGCGGCTCTGTCGCGGAACTCGCAGATTGGGTTGCGCATGCGCTCGACGCCGCCGGCCTCGCGCGCGCCGCGCTCGTCGGCCATAGCATGGGTGCCCTGATCGCCCTGGAGGCCGTGGCGCGGATGCCAGGGCGCGTGCGCAGCCTGGCGCTGCTGGGGATCGCCGGCCGCATGCCGGTGCATCCCGATCTGCAGGCCGCCGCGGCAGCGGGTCAAAGGCTCGCGCCGGAACTCATGGTCGCCTGGGGGCATGGACGCAACGGCCAGATCGGCGGCCATCCCTCGCCGGGCCTGTGGATGATGGGCAGTGCGCTCAGCCTGATCGAGCGGTCGCCGGAAGGCGTGCTTGCCGCCGACCTGGCGGCCTGCAACGCCTACGACGGCGCGTTGGCCGCGGCGACGCGGGTCGAATGTCCGACCCTGTTCATTCTGGGTGCCGCGGACCGCATGACGCCGCCCGCTCACGCGAAGGCGCTCGGCGAAGCGATCGCGTCCGCACGAACGGTCGTCCTGCCGGATACCGGTCACATGCTGATGACCGAACGGCCCGATGCCGTCATCGACGCGCTGAGGACAATCGTGTGAGCAGCAAAAAGGCCGGACGGATTGCCCCGTCCGGCCCCTGTTCACTCGCTGCTTAGGCGGCCTTGCTGCCTTCGATCACCGTCGGCTTCGCCGACTTGGTGTCGATCTTGATCGTCCGGGGCTTCATGGCCTCAGGCACCTCGCGCACGAGGTCGACATGCAGCAGACCGTTGACCAGGCTGGCGCCGCTCACCTTGATGTGGTCGGCGAGCTCGAAGCGCCGCTCGAAGGCGCGGCCGGCGATGCCGCGATAGAGGAACTTGCGCTCCTCATCCGACTTGGCGACCTTGCCGGAAATCACGATCGAGTTCTCCTGGGCGGTGATGTTGATGTCGCCCTCACCGAAACCGGCAACCGCCATCGTGATGCGATAGGCGTCGTCGCCGAGGACTTCGATGTTGTAAGGGGGGTAGGAGAGCGCGCTGTCGTCCAGGCGCGTCGCCGCGTCCAGGAGCCGCGTCATCCGGTCGAAACCGATCGTGGAACGGAACAAGGGAGAGAGATCGAGAGTACGCATTGCCATATCCTCCGTTGAGCAACATGGGAGGCGGAACAGGTTCCGCCGGTTCAGTCGGCCGGACCCGTCAGCGGCATCCGACCAAGCCAAGAGATGGGCATGGCAATGCGGGAATCAAGAGGCCGGCAGGCGGTCAGATCCTCCTGCCATTGTCCCCCAGCGAATTGAGAATCAACGGTTTTTGAGGCCCAGGCCCTGGAACCGCTTCTGGAACTTCGCGAGCTGGCCGCCGGAGTCGATGAGGCGATGCACGCCGGTCCAAGCCGGATGCGACTTGGGGTCGATGTCCAGGCGCAGCGTGTCGCCCGCCTTGCCCCAGGTCGAGCGCGTCTTGAAGCTGCTGCCGTCGGTCATAACCACGTTGATTTCGTGGTATTCCGGGTGAATGCCTTTCTTCATCGTCGGGCTCCTTTGAAGAGGCGCGGTTATAGCCAAGCGGGGCATCCGAAGCAAGGAAAAGGCTTGCGGCGGCGGAATGCCACTCGGCCGCACCGCGTTCATCCTGTTAGGGGTGGCTGGATCGAGGGACGGCCGCTAGCATCCGGCCCCCCAGACCTGAACATCAACTGCCTTCCATGAGCCAAGCGAGCGCCGCGCCGCAATCAGGCATGCCGACGGAGCGGACGAAGAGCCGCGACATCCGCCGGTTGGGCCGCCTTTGGGGGTTCCTGAGGCCCTACCGCTGGCGCGTGGTCGGCGCGGTGGTCGCGGCAACGGTCGCGGCGGCGATGTCGCTGGCCCTCGCGCGCGGGGCGGGCCTGCTCATCGACCAGGGGTTCGGCGCCGGCAACGAGGCGGCCCTCGACCATGCCCTGATCGGCTGGCTCGCCGGCGCGGCGGTGCTCGCCGCCTCGTCCTACGCGCGCGTGTCGTTGGTCCTCTGG
>JBKOWC010000247.1:0-4580 GCA_046724215.1 Pseudomonadota bacterium
TCGATATCGACATGGCCGCGCGACTGCTTGGCGAAGCCGTAGACCATGCTGAGGCCGAGGCCGCTGCCCTTGCCGAGTTCCTTCGTCGTGAAGAAGGGTTCGATGGCGCGCCGCCTGATGTCGGCGGACATGCCGATGCCGGTGTCCTCGACCGCGATCACGACGTAGAGGCCGGGACCCGGGCCATCGCGGGTCGCGGCCGCCGCGTCCGGAACGACCCGGTTGGCCGTCCTGATCGTCAGCCGGCCGCCCTCCGGCATCGCGTCGCCGCCGTTGAGGGCGATGCCGAGCAGGGCGGCCTCGAGCTGCGCCGGGTCGACGACGGTAAGCCACAGCGCCGGGTCGCACCGGCATTCGATCGTCACGCGGCGGTCGAGAGTCCGACGCAGCACGTCCTGCATGTTCGCGATGAGACTGTTGGCGTCGACGATCTCGGGCCGCAGCGGCTGCCGCCGGGCAAAGGCAAGCAGCCGGCGCGTGAGGTCGCCGCCGCGTTCGGCTGCCAGCTTGATCAGCTGCAGCAGCGGCGCCAGCCGACGATCGTCGCCGGCCTGCGCCAGGATCATGTCGACATTGCCGTGGACGACCGTGAGCAGGTTGTTGAACTCATGGGCGAGGCCGTCGGTCAGCTGGCCGATGGCCTCGAGACGCTGCATCTGGCGCAGCTGCTCTTCGAGCTCGCGCCGCTCGGTCACGTCGACAAGGACGCCGATATGGCCGATATGGTCGCCGTCTTCCGTGCAGCGCGGTGCCGCGACGTCGAGGAACCAGCGGTAGGCGCCATCGGCGCGGCGCAAGCGGTACTCGCCCGTGAACATCGCGCCGGTCTCGGCCGCGTCCCTGCGGTCGCCCTGGACACGGGCGCGGTCGTCGGGGTGGATGCTCTCGGCGAAGCGGTCGCCGAATTCCTCCATGAGGGTGCGGCCCGTGTAGGCGAGCCACGGCCGGTTCACGAAGATGCATTGCCCGTCGGCGTCCGACATCCAGATCAGTACGGGCACGGAATCGGCGAGCTTGCGGAACCGCTCCTCGCTCTCGTCCTGGGCCGCCTCGGCGCGGCGGCGCCCGATGGCGATGCCGGCGACATGCGTCGCGATGCCGATCAGCGTCAGTTCGGCGGCGGTGGGACGCCTGACCGTGCGGTAGTACATGGCGAACGTGCCGAGGACGCGGCCCTGGTCGGAAAAGATCGGCGTCGACCAGCAGGACCGCAGCCCGTGCGTCCGCGCCAGGTCACGATAGTCGACCCAGAGCGGGTCTTCCTGCGTGTCGGCCACGATGACCGCTTCGCGCCGGTAGGCGGCGGTCCCGCAGGAGCCGACCTGGGGGCCGATGGTGACGCCGTCGATGGCGCGGACATAGGCCGGCGGCAGGCTGGGCGCCGCGCCGTGGCGCAGATGCAGCCCCTCCTCGTCGAGCAGCAGGATCGAGCCGAGCATGCCCGCCGACTCGCTCTCGATGAAGCGCACCAGGGCGTCGAGGGCATCCTCGAGCGCAACGCCGCGCGCGATCATCTCGAGCACGCGGTTCTGACCCGCCAGGAGCGATTCCGCCCGCTTCCGGTCGGTGATGTCGATGATGTAGCTGTCGAGGAAGCTGCGGTCGCCGTCCAGCAGGGGCACGGACCAGCCGGTCTCCTGCATCCAGCGCAACTCGCCCGTGACCGGATGCGTGATCCGATATTCGAGCGTGTAGGCCTCGCCGCGTTCCTTGCGGCGCCGTTCGGCCGCCAGGTACGCCTCCCGATCGTCGGGATGGATGCTGCGATACCACAGGTCGATGTTGGCCTTGTCGCCCATGAGGGTGCCGGCCATCCGCTGGACATCGCGGCCGAGCAGCGATGCGCCACCCGCGTAGCCGTGCGGATCGCTGCCGCGCTCGCCATGGCAGACGATGATGTCGCGCATGTTGCCGAGCAGGCTGCGGAACCGGAACTCGCGCTCGCGCAGCTCCGCCTCGGTGCGCCGAATCTCCGTGACGTCGCGATGCAGCGACAGCCAGTAGAGCGGCTTGCCGTCGGGGCCGGCGACGGGCGCGATCTGCAGCTCGACCGAATATTCGCGGCCGCCCTTGCGGTAGTTGACGAGCTCGCCGGCGAACTGGCGATGAACGTCGAGCGACGAACGCATCGCGGCGAGCACGGCCCGGTTCGTCTTCCCGCCCTGCAGGAGCCGCGGCGTGTTCCCGATCAGTTCGTCGGGGCGGTATCCGGTGATCCGGCAGAGGGAGTCGTTGACATGCACGATCCGCGGTCCCGGCCGATCGAGGTCCGCGGCCGTGACCATGACGCCGTCGCCGAGAACGCGGCACGCGTCCTTGATCGTCGCTAGAATCGGATCGACCGGCTGCATCGCGCTCTATAGACCGCTCAGTCGCCGCTGGTGATTGCCGAAGGCGGGACTCATCCCCCGGTTCCCGGGGATCGGCGCGGGCGGATTGTTGCGTACCGGCGCGGGCAGGACAAGCGACGAATCTGTGGCAAGGCCGGCGATCCCGTCAGCGACGGCTTGCCGCTTCGTGCGCGCGCCCGGACGATGCGCCCTGAAGGCTCTCAATCGTTCGACATCCAGCGATCGTCATCGCCGGTCATGCGCCTGCCCGAAATAGGGTCCGAGTCGCGACCGCGATGGCCGACATGCCGCCGGATCGCTTTGGAGAAGACCTGTGACCAGCGTCACTGCGACAGTCCGCCCTTCGGCGCATGGTTCCCGCGGCATTCGATGCGATCCCGGAGCTCGACCTCTATCCGTTCAAGCGGGATTCGCAGGGTCTGAAGCCCGGCTTCGTTGCCGACCTGCACGCGACCACCGGAAAGGCCGCCGCGCAGGGCATCACCTATTACGGCGGCCTCTATGACGACGACGACGTCGCGCTGATGGCGGCCGGCATCGAGCACGAGATTCCGCAATACACGACGGAGATGGTGCTCAATCCCCTTTAGCGCAGCGCCGGGACAAGTCGGAATCTCGCCCTACTTTGAGTTGTCATCCCCGGCGAACGCCGGGGCCCGTACGGACGGTTCCCTGGCCGCAGCCACCGGTCAGCTGCCGGCGGCGATGCCGAGTTGCACCTGCTGGATCGCCTGTCCCACGAGGTTCAGCGCCTTCACGCGATGGCCTCCCTTGTCGTGCTCGGCCTGGTTCAGCTCGCTCTGCGCCGTCTGCAGCGCGCTGAGGGCGGCCTGCATGTGCGGTTGTGCGGCGAACGCCATGCCGGCGGCGAAGGCGCCTCCGGCAAGGACCAGAACCAAGGCAACTCCCAGCAAGCGGCGGTGGTTGGCAGACGTCAACATGGTCGGGCTCCCCTTCGAGTTTGGACCGTCCTCGGATCGAGGGACGGCGCGGCCGCGGCCGCCGTGCCCTCCCGGGGGCGCAGCGCCGGACCGTTGCAATAGATTCCTATCGCGAAGTCCGGCCGCGGGAGGATGACGCATAACGTCGCGGCCACGCGAGGCCGAGGCTTCGTTCGGCTTCCCCGCGAAAGCGACGGGGCACCATCGGGGTAACCGATCACGGCACCCGGGGTCAATCCCGCGAAAGTCGACTCCAGGGCGCTTTCGCGGGGGTGAAGGTCAAGAACTGCCGGCCGCAGAGCCGCGCCGGGGCCGGCGGATGGCCCTCACCTTCCCGCTGCTTTCGCCGCCGCAGAAGAAGCGATCGCCGCCATCGGACTCGAGTCCCGATACGTGCACGCCAGGCGGCATCTCGAGCCGCTCCAGGACCTCTCCCGTTCGCGGATCGACGCGTCTTACATCGCTCTCGTCGCCTTCCCAGGTGCCGTGCCAAAGCTCTCCGTCCACCCAGGTGACCCCGGTGACGAAGCGATTCGACTCGATGGTGCGGAGAATCGCCCCGGTCTGGGGATCGATCTGATGGATCTTCCGCTCCCGATACTGCCCCACCCAGAGCGTCCCCTCGGCCCAGGCGAGCCCGGAGTCGGCGCCGCCGCCGGGCGCCGGGATCGTGGCAAGCACGCGGCCGGTCTTCGGATCAATCTTCTGGATACGATCCTCGGCGATCTGAAACAGGTGCCGGCCGTCGAAGGCCGTTCCGGCATGCCCGGCGACAGCGAGCGAGCGCTCGGTCTTGCCGCTCGCGGGATCGAAGGCGGTGAGCTTGTCCCCGGCGGCAAACCAAACGCGCTGGCCGTCATACGTGACCCCATGCACCATGTCGACGCCCGGAAAGGGTCCGTACTCGCGGAGGATTTTGGCGGCCGATCGTTTCATGCGTCCATCCTAGCCGCCCGGGAGCGTCGCCGGGAGTAACAAAGTCGGCGTGAATCTGTGGCGCCCGCGGGGCATCGCAGCTACAGCCGCTCCGAGCGCGCCTTCACATCGTCGCTCAGCTGCCGCACGATCTCGGTGGCCTTGCGGACCTCCGCTTCGCCGAGGGCGGCGCCCATCGTCGCGGCCATCGCCAGGAACCGCGCTCTCAGCTCGCGGTAGCGCGCATCGCCTTTGGGCGTCAGCTGCACGAGCTTCGAGCGCCGGTGTTTCGGATTGTCGGCGAACCTGACGAGCCCCTCGGCTGCAAGCTCATCGGCCAGCCGCTGCATTCGCTGGCGGCTGGTGGGCCGCA
>JBKOWC010000303.1:0-18041 GCA_046724215.1 Pseudomonadota bacterium
CTCCGACGGCTCGATCACCATCGTCTTCAAGAGCGGCGTGAAATCGTTCGACGGCACCTTCGGCGTCCAGCCGCCCGCCAACACCGACGTCGATCTCGGCACCCTGGTGGCCGTGGCGACGGCGCAGGGCGCCACCGACCCGTTCCCGACAGCCGACTCTCTGCCGGCCGACTTGCCCGTCGCGACCGACGCGGTCGCCGATGCGCCGACGGTGACGATCGACGTGCAGGACGGCGCCGACAGCAACGCGACGTTCCAGGCCGGCGAGACCGGCTCGGTAACGGTGCACGGCACCTTCGGCGATGCGACCGACGGATCGGAAGTACACAGCATTTCCGTGACGATTCCCGTCGGCTTCAAGGTGACCGACGGCGGCGGCGGCGTGGTCGACGCTGGCGCGGCGGCCGGCACTGGTGGCACGGTGACCTTCACTGGCGTCAGCGGCACAAGCGTCAACGAGACGCTGCAGGTGCAGGCGCTCGTCGGCGCGCCCGAGGGCAGCTACAAGTTCGATGCCCTCGCGACGGCCCACGAGAAGGCGACGATCGCCGGGCCGAACGGTGCGAGCGGCTCCGAGTGCGACGAAGGTGACAACACCGCAACGGCATCTGCCAGCGACACCACCACGATCGTCAACGTGGGCACACCCGACATCACGCTGCATATCGGCCCGCAGGACAGCTGCGTCGCCGAAGACAGCAAGACGACCGACGCCAACAATATCGTCACGGTTCATGCGACCGCGTCGACCGGCGATGTCCTCAACACGATCGTCATCACCGGCTTCGATCCCGCCACGATCCAGGGGACGACCGGCTCCCAGCCGACGTGGCTCATCAACATCGCCACGCTGACGAGCAACCCGAATGTGGCGTTGGCGACCTACAACACCGGCACGGATACGCTGACCATCACGCTGAAGCCGGGCATCAGCGACTTCACGGGAACCTTCGGCCTAGCGCCGCCGGCGGACAGCGACAAGGATCTCGGTCTTCTCCACGCCGTCGTCACGGCCGCCGACGGCACCGATCCGACGCTGACTTCGACGAACAGCACCGACCTCAACGTGCATGTCGATGCGGTTGCCGATCAGCCGGCGGTGACGATCACCGTCAACGACGGCGCCGACGCCAACACGACGTTCCAGCAGGGCGAAACCGGCACGGTGCATGTCACCGCGAATTTCGGTGACTCCCAGGACGGTTCAGAGACCCACACGGTTCAGATCGATCTGCCCGCCGGCTTCAGCGTCGGCAGTCTCGGCAGTCTGCCTGCGGGCGTTACCGCGACCTCCGGCAGCGGCCACGTCGTATTCACGGCTGCAGCAGGTACGTCGGGATTCACGTATGACTTCAGCGTAACGAACACGAACAACGGCTCGTCGACGGCGACGTTCAACGCGACGGCGACGGCGACGGAGAATCCCAAAGATATCGACTGCAACCCCGACAACAACGTCGCGACGGCGACCGCGCATCAGGATGTCACGCTGCAGGACTTCACGCCGATCATCGTGCCCGACAATGCCCTCGTCGAGGACGACAATCTCGCGAACGGCAACAATGAGGTCGATCCTCCGACGGCGACGGACACGCGTAGCCTGCATGTCGATTTCGGCGGCGACGCACCGGGCACGGTAAAGTTCGACGTCAGCCAGCCCGCGGCCGGCTTCACCTCCCAAGGGCAGGCGATTGCCTACACCGTCAGCGCCGACGGCCAGACGCTGACCGGCTCCACGGCCGCAGGCGACGTATTCACGGCGCATCTCAACGGCGACGGCACCTACACCTTCACGCTGCTGAAGCCGATCGACCACCCCATCCATTCGGGGACGGACGGCAATACCGACACGGCCAGCTTTCACTTCAACGTCACCGCGACGGATCACGACGGCGACACGACGGGCGCCCAGATCACCGCCGTGGTGGCCGACGACACGCCGATCGTCACGACGAGCACGACCGGCAGTGTCAACGAGGACGATCTGCCGAGCGGTACCGACACGTCGAAGGAATCGCTGACCACGACCGGCAATATCGGCATCTCCTTCGGCGCCGACGGCCCCGGCGGCGTCACCGCCTTCAGCGGACCGTCCGGCCTGACGTCGCACGGGGTCGCGATCACCTACACGCTGAGCGCCGACCACACGACGCTGACGGGTAGCGCAGGCGCGCAGACGATCTTCACCGTGTCGATCAATCCGAGCACGGGGCAATACAGCTTCACGCTGTCGGGCCCCATCGATCACTCCGGCGCCGGCACGGACACGAAGAACCTCAGCTTCAATTTCGCTGCCACGGACGGCGATGGCGACCCCGTCAATGGCAACTTCCACGTGAATGTCGTCGACGACGTGCCGCATGCGACGGACGACCCCGTCAATGCCACCGGCAAGGAAACGATCAACCTCGTCATCATGTTCGACACGTCGGGCAGCATGGACGAGGCCTCGGGCGTTGACGGTTTCTCGACGCGCCTCGACCTCGAACGGGCGGCGGTCGCGTCGATGCTCGCCACCTATGCCTCCTTCGCCAACGTCAACGTGATGATCGTGCCGTTCTCCGACGGTGCCACCAGCTCCGGCTGGCTGTCAGGCACGGAAACCGCCAACGCCTACCTGGGCAATCTCGAAGCCAAAGGTGAGACGAACTACGCCGCCGCCGTCACGACGACGGAATCGGCCTACGGCCAGAACACACCATCGGCGGATCAGACGTTCGTCTACTTCTTGTCAGATGGCCAACCGACAACGGCACTTAGCGGGGGGGCCGTAACGGCATGGGAGAACTTTCTTACCAGCAATGGCATCCAGGAAGCCATCGCGGTCGGCGTCGGCAGCGATTTCACAAACGCGCCGGGAGATCCCGGAAAGGCCGCGCTCGAAACCATCGCCTTCCCCAACGATCCGACCGACAACAATCCGATCATCGTCACGGCCGGGCATGAGCAGGAGATCTTCAACGATCTCGTGCAGACCGTGACCAAGGTCGTCACGGGCAACATCTTCACGGATGCCACCTCGACGCCCGACCAGTTCGGGGCGGATGGAAAGGGCTCGCCGGCGATCACGCAGATCGTTGTGGGCGGTCATGCGCTGACCAGCGCGACGTTGCCTGTGGATTTCGGAGACGGCATTCACGTCATCTCGAACGCCGCCGGCATACTGGTCGTCACGACTGGCCTGGGCGGTCAGCTGACGTTCGACTTCAACACGGGCGACTACTCGTACAATGTGCCGTCTACGGCGGGGACGGAAAGCTTCCAGTACACGATCCAGGATTTCGACCACGATACCAGCCAGGCGAACCTGATCTTCAACGTTTCCGATACCTCCAGCAGCAATCCGCATCTGCATCTCGGGACCACCGGTAACGACGCGGCGATCAACGGCGATCTCAACGCCATCAACATCATCGGCGGCGGCGACGGTAATGACACCATTCATGGAGGCAATGTCGGCGATCACATCTCCGGTGGCGCTGGCGCCGACGTTATCATCGGAGGTTCCGGCAACGACATCATCATTGGCGGCACGACGAGCGAGGACGTCGGGAGCAACAATATCCGCGCCGCCGATACCGGCGACTCGATCGACGGCGGCGGTGGCAACGACTACATCAACGGCGGCGACGGCGCCGATACGATCCACGGCGGCACCGGCAACGACCTGATCATTGGTGGTCCTACCCTGGCCGTTGACGGAAGCACTGACCCCATTGCGATCGACCTTGGCGACCAGCTCTTCGGCGATGCCGGCAACGACACGCTGCGTGGTGGTGCCGGGGATGACCAGCTCGATGGTGGCCCCGGAACCGATCTGATCGATTGGTCCGATGCTACCGCCGGCATCAATCAGACGCTGGGCGTTGGCGGTAGCGGAAGCGCAAACCTCACATCCGTTGGGCTCGGAACCGATACCTACACGAACATGGAGGGCATCGTCGGCAGCCACTTCAACGATAACCTGACCGGCAACACTGGGAACAATGTTCTCATTGGCGGCCCGGGCAGCGACACGTTGGACGGCGGCGGCGGCAACGACACGTTCGCCTATACGAACAAGCTCGACGGGCACGATTTCATCAACAACTTCAATGCCGCTCCGGGCGCCGACCACGACGTTCTTGATCTCGATGCTCTCTTCGACTCACTCGGCGTTGCGGATGCGGATCGGGCGGCGCTCGTAAATGTTGCTCCCGCAGGGTCAAACACCGTGAACGTTTCAGTCGATACCAATCACGACGGCACGTTCGACCTGGCGGTAGCCACGATCACTACTGTGACTCCCGTAGCGATAAACCCGATTGCCGTCGGCTCCGAGATCATTGTTGCGCACGCATAGAGTTATTTGGAGGAAGCCGGCCGGCCGGGCGGCAGAACAAGAAAATCGCCGTCCGGCCGGCGAATTCGTGGAACGAAATCGAGGTATTGATACCCATCGCCAGAGAGCCATATTGATATTACAATAGCGGCTCAATGAAATGAGGGGTCAGAAACGGAAACATCTGGGATGACCAATCCGATCGATCACGACGACAAGCCTATCGCGGCGGATCTACGCCTCGATGACAATGGGCCGGCGGCCGGTGGCCTGCATGTGAAGCTCGACGTCAACGACGTCCTGAGCTTCACGGACGATTCGAATACCCTCTATGTCTGCGGCGGGCCGGGCGATTCGGTCGATGCAGGCGGGGGCTGGACCTCGGCAGGGCAGGAGACGGTCGAGGGCGAGGTGTTCAACGTCTACGTCCAGGGCTCCGTCGTTCTCAAGGTCGACTGCGACGTCGACCAGAGCCTGATCGGATTGAGCTAAGCCGGCCACTGCGTCCATCGGACGCGATCTTCGTCAGGGGCGCCGATCGCATCATTGCTCCACGCGAACCGGCAGCGCGGTAACATTCGTTAATTTTATTCCTCTACACTGTGATCCAAATCACGGACTTGCACCGCCGACTAACGCATTAAAAATTGTCGACTGATAGGGCAGTCTTAACAATAATGAACTACCGTTCGCGGACGCGGACGGCGGCGGGACAGTCGAGCGAAACGCCTCTGGGGGCATGATGACGCAAACGGCAGCGAAAAACGGCGCGACGGTACTACCGGTCAGCCGGCCGTATTCCGTGCTCTCGGTGCATTTCGACAAGTCCAAGGATCCGGCGGCGCTGCAGCACGCGCTCGAAGCCACGCATATCCGCCTCGCCACCTGCGATTCGGTGGAGCAGGCGCGCCAGATCATCGATCGCCTGCGGCCGATCGCCGGCCTGCTGCACTATGGCCCCCGAATCGATGCGGCGGCGATCCACGCCACGGCATCGCTCATGGAGTGTGCGCCGCGCCTGCGGCTGATCGCCCTGGTGGACGAGGGCGCGCTGTCCTCGGCCGAGCTGGCGACTCTGGTCGCCAAAGGTCTCATCCACGATTTCCATCGCCTGCCCGTGTGCAGCGAGCGGCTGATGTTCAGCCTGGGGCACATTGCCGGGCTGGTGGCGCTGGAGAACAGCGACCTGCGCGCCGATATTCTGTCGGCGGCCAACGATCAGAGCGACGCCCACGTCGTCGGAGCGAGTCCGCCGATCGCCCGGGTCTTCCAGCAGATCCGCAAGTTCGCGGAGGTCGACGCGCCCGTCCTCGTCACCGGCGAGACCGGCACGGGCAAGGAGCTGGCGGCGCGCGCCATCCACGACCGGTCGGCGTTCCGCAAGGGGCCCTTCGTCTCCATCAACTGCGCCGGCCTGCCGACCAGCATCATCGAATCGGAGCTGTTCGGCTATGAGCGCGGCGCCTTCACCGGCGCCATCAAGCAGAAGGTCGGCCGCATCGAGGCCGCCCGCGGCGGCACGCTGTTCCTCGACGAAATCGGAGATCTGCCGATGGAGGTGCAGGGACACCTGCTGCGCTTCCTGCAGGAGAAGACGATCGAACGTCTCGGCGGCACCAAGTCCATCACCGTCGACACGCGCGTCATTGCCGCCACCAACGTCAGCCTCGAGGCGGCCATCAAGGCCGGCAAATTCCGCGAGGATCTGTACTACCGCCTGAACGTGCTGACGATCGCGATGCCGCCGCTGCGCGACCGCGGCGACGACGTGCAGTTGCTGGCGACTTACTTCCTGCGCAAGTTCTCCAGCGAGCTGAAGCTGCCCAAGCTCGGCTTCCACGACAGCGCGCTCGAGAAGATGCAGCGCTACCGCTGGCCGGGCAACGTGCGGGAGCTGATCAGCACGGTGCGCCGCGCCGTCGTAATGGGCGAGGGGCGCTGGCTGATGGCCGGCGACCTGACGTTCTCCGAATCGGCGAAGGCCGAGCGCGTGGCGCTGCCCGATCTCGCCACCGCGCGGCAGGAGCTCGAGGAGAAGCTGATGCGCGACGCGCTGCGCATCAACAGCGGCAACATCAAGCGCGCGGCCAAGGAACTGGGCGTGTCTCGCGTCACCTTCTACCGCCTGATGGAGAAGTACCGGATCCAGCCCGACAGCATCGCCGTCTCGCGCCCGGTCGTGCCCCGCATCGTGCCGCCGCGCCCCACCGTGCCCCGTCCGCCGCTGCACAAGGGCAAGCCGGGCCTCAAGCGCCGCAGGCCCCGGGACGAGGACGACATCGGGCAGGCGGGCGACACCGGCCCCTGAGCGGCGGCCGCGGTCCCACCGCCGCCGACGAATTTTCGCCTCGGTCAGCGCAGGAATCGGCCGTCTCCCCCGTATAACATTCCGTAAGCAGCCCGGGCCGGACGGTGCGGGACGGCAGCGTCACGCCGGCACGTCGCATGGTTGACGAAGGCTGATCGTTCCCACGCGAGACGATGACCGACGCGACGGACGAGGACCTGATGATGCGTGTTGGCACGGGCGATCGGATCGCCTTTGGAGAACTCGTGCGTCGCCACCTCGATCGGACGGTGGGTTTCGCCCAGCGCGTCACCGGATCGCGGGGAGACGCGGAGGAGGTCGCCCAGGAGGCCTTCCTGCGCGTCTGGACGAAGGCGCCCACCTGGCGCGCCGGGCACGGCGAATCGGGCACGGCGCGCTTTACCACTTGGCTCTACCGGGTGGCCCTTAACCTTAGCATCGATCGCAAGCGCCGCCCCACCCACGATCCCCTCGGTGACGCGGTCGAGCCGACCGATCCGGCCGATTCGGCGGTCGAGACGATCGCCAAGGCCCGGCTGTCGGCGGAGGTCGCCGCGGCCGTTGCGACCTTGCCGGAGCGGCAGCGCGCCGCCCTGGCCCTCTGCTTCTACGACGGTCTCAGCAACCGCGAGGCGGCTGCGGTGCTGTCGCTCACGCCGGGCGCCGTCGAATCGCTGCTCGTGCGCGCGCGGCGCAGTCTGCGGCAAGCGCTGGCGAACGCCGCCACCGAGTTCCTGGAGGTCGTGCCATGATGGTCTGGCGCTTCCGCCGCCTGATCGAGGCCTACGGCGCCGATCCGGCGCGGTGGCCGCCGCCGGAGCGTGCGGCCGCCCTGGCGCTGCTCGCCACCTCGGCCCAGGCGCGCGCCGCCCTGGAAGACGCCCGCCGCCTCGATGCACTGCTTGCCGCCGATCGCAGGCCGGCGCCGGACGCATCTCTGGCGGAGTCGATCATCGCCCTGGCCGCGGCGCAGCCGCAGGAGCGGCCGGCGCGGTCCGACCGCCGTCTCGAGCCGGGCGGCTGGTCGCTACCGCGACTCTGGCCCCAGGCCGCCGGCCTGCTCGCCGCCGCGCTCCTCGGCTTCGCGGTCGGGTGGGCGAACCTGCTGCCGTCCGCCTTCGGCGGCGACGAGACCGTCGACCTCAGCGACTACGTCGCCGGCGGCGCCGGCGCAGAGGAGCCGCTCCCGTGACCCCGCGGCGCTGGTTCACCGTCCTCGGCGCGGCCCTGGTCCTGTCGCTTGCCGTGAATTTCTTCCTCGGCGGCCTCGTCGTCGGGCGCGGCGTCGGGCAGGGCGGCGGCATGGCCTGGGCGTTGTCGGCGCCCGCCCTCAGGGTCGGCATCGAACGGGTATTGCGCACGCTCCCCGACGACGACCGGAAGCTGATGCGCGGCATGTTCGAAGAACAGAAGGATGCGATCATGCAGAAGCTCGTCGCCTTCCGCGATGCCCGCAAGGCGGTAGGCCAGGCGCTCAAAGCGGAACCGTTCAATCCGGCCGCCTTTGCCGCCGCCTACCAGACGATGCAGGACCGCAATCGCGACCTGCAGGAAGCGATCCATGGCGTCATCAAGGCGGCGGTGCCGCAGCTGTCGCCGGCAGGACGCGAGGCCATTGCCGACGGAAGGTGGCGCCAATGATCGCGAAGGCCGAGGGATTCGTGGCGCTCAACCGCTTCGGGCTCGGCGCGGCCTTGGGCGAGCTCGATCGCGTCGGCGGTGACGCCCGCGGATGGGCGCAGGCGCAGCTTGAGCGCGGCGGCCAGCTGCCGCCTGAGCTTGCCACGCTGGGCAGCGGCGCTCAGCAGGCCCGGACACTGCTGGCGGCGATCCAGGACAAGTCCGTCCAGCGCGAGGAATTTCGTCAGCAGATGAAGGCGCTCTACCTGGAGGAGGCCGGCCGGCGCACGCTCGCCGCCATCACCTCCCCGACGCCGCTGATCGAGCGCCTCGTCCACTTCTGGAGCAACCACTTCACGGTTTCGGTCGCCGGCAAGCCGATCATCGCCGGCCTCGTCGGCGCCTACGAGCGGGAGGCCATCCGACCCTACGTCACCGGGCGCTTCGCCGACATGCTGCGTGCCGTCGTCGGCCACCCGGCCATGCTGCTCTATCTCGACAACGCCACCTCGGTCGGCCCCAATTCGCGCGGCGGGCGCCTGCGCGACAAGGGCCTGAACGAGAACCTCGCCCGCGAGCTGCTCGAGCTGCACACGCTCGGTGTCGACGGCGGCTATACGCAGGCCGACGTGCAGGAATTCGCCAAGATTCTCACCGGCTGGAGCGTCGGGCGTCCGAAGTCGGCCGAGGCCGGTACGTTCCAGTTCCATCCGATGATCCACGAGCCCGGCGACAAGACGCTGCTTGGCAAGCGCTACCGGGAAGCCGGCATGGCGGAAGGCGAAGCGGCGCTGCGCGACCTCGCCAGCCATCCGTCGACGGCGCGCCACATCGCAATGCAGCTGGCCCGGCACTTCATCGCCGACCAGCCGCCGGCGCAAGCGGTCGAGCGGCTGGCGCGCGTGTTCCGCGACACGGAGGGCGACCTCGCCCAGCTCACGCGCGCGCTGATCGCCATGCCGGAAGCCTGGGCCGACCCGCTCGCCAAGGTGAAGACGCCGACCGAATTCGTCGTCTCGGCGCTGCGGCTGACGACGTTCAAGGGCGAGACGGAGAAGCTCGTCGGCAGCCTGACCCTGCTTGGACAGGCGCCCTTCGCGGCGCCATCGCCTGCCGGGTGGCCCGACACGGCGGCCGATTGGATCGGCCCCGAGGCGATCATGCAGCGCATCGACTGGAGCATGGCGCTGGCGCAGAGGCTGCCCAGCGACCTGTCGCCGATGACCCTCGCCGACGCGACCATCGCGCCCGTCGCGGCGCGCGACACGATGCTGGCGATCCAGCGTGCCGCCGACGTGCGCGAAGGCTTGGCGCTGCTGTTTGCCAGCCGAGAGTTTCAGAGGAGGTGACCATGTCCGCGTCCAAGCCTCTCGCCCTCGCGCGGCGAAAATTCGTGATCGGCGCCGCCATGATCGGCGCCGGCATGCCGCGCGTGCTGCTGGCCAAGGCGGCCACGGACAATCGCTTCGTCGTGGTCATCCTGCGCGGCGCCATGGACGGCCTGGCCGCGGTGCCGCCCTACGCCGACCCCGACTATCGCGAACTGCGCGGCGCGCTGGCGCTGGCTCCGCCCGGCCAGGCCGACGGCATCATCGATCTCGACGGCTTCTTCGGCCTGCATCCCGCGCTGAAATCGCTGCACGACTTCTATGCCAAGGGCCAGCTGGCGGTGCTGCACGCGGTCGCCACGCCGTACCGCGACCGCTCGCACTTCGATGGCCAGGACCTGCTCGAGAACGGCACGACCACGCCGCATTCGGCGCATGACGGCTGGCTCAACCGCGCGCTCGGCCTGATGGGAGCCAGCCGCACGCTAGGCCTCGCCGTCGGACAATCCGTGCCGCTAGTGCTGCGCGGGCCTGCGGCCGTCACCAGCTGGGCGCCATCGCATCTTCCGGATGTTTCGCCCGACTTCATCGACAAGGTCGCCGACCTCTACCGCGACGATCCCGTGTTCGGACCGGCGCTGGCCGCCGGCATCGGCGACGAGGCCCTCGTCAACAAGGCGACCGCCGGGGCGGAAATGACGGCCGGTGCCGATCCCAAGATGGGGTTCCCGCGCGGCGGCAGCGGCCTGGCGCAGGCGATTACCGGGACGGTCGGAAAGCTGCTCGCCGATCCGGCCGGCCCGCGCATCGCCGTGATCGACGTCGCCGGCTGGGACACTCACGCGAACCAGGGCACGACCAACGGCCGTCTCGCACCGGTGCTTGCCGGTCTCGGCGACGGTCTTGCCAGTCTTGCCGCTGCGCTCGGCCCAACTTGGCGCAACACCGTCGTCCTCACCCTCACGGAGTTCGGCCGCACCGCCGCAGGCAACGGCACCGGCGGTACGGACCATGGCACCGCGACCGCGGCCTTCCTCATGGGGGGCGCCGTCCGCGGCGGGCGCGTCATCGCCCAATGGCCGGGCCTGTCGCGCGCGAGCCTCTATCAGGCCCGGGATCTGGCGCCGACCATGGACACGCGCGCCATCTGCACGGCGATTCTGCGCGATCACCTGGGGCTGCCGGCGGATGGCCTGCGCCGGGTGGTCTTTCCCGACAGCGCGGCCGTACCGCCGGTGCCGGATCTCATCGTGGCTTGAGTGGCGGCTTCGAGCCGGAGCGATCCGCTATTCGCCCAACGCCTGCATGCCCCGTTCCCAGGCCCGATCGAATTCGTTCTCGAGTTGCAGATTGACGCCGCGGCAGCCGTCGACCACCTTGCGTGCCCACGTGAAGTAGTCGCGCTTGCGCCCGACGCTCCATTCCTTCGGCGGGCTGAGGAGAATGGAATGGAGATTGCTCGCCTTGTCGGCGAGTTTGATCATCTTGGCGCGCCGCGATTTCTTCGGTGCCTGTTCGACCTGCAGGCGCTTGCGTTCGGCCTGCGGCAACGACTTGTTGTCCGACACCTCCGCGACCAGGTCGGCGACCTCGCGACCGAATTCCTTGGCCAGCTCGTCGAACGTCGTCTCCGTGTCCTCCAGCGTATCGTGCAGCAACCCGGCGACGACCAGGGTCGCGTCTTCGCCGTTCGTCGCTTCGGCCAGCAGCCGGGCGACGTCCGACAGGTGATTGATGTAGGGCTCCGCGAGCTCGCCCTTGCGGCGCTGGTGCACATGCTTGCGCGCGGCGAAATCGAGCGCGCGCGCGAACTGCAGGACGTGATTCTCTTTCACTGGCTCCTCGCAAGTCCCGACATTCTCGGGAGGACGGGCGGGCAGGGCGGCGTCGGCTGCATGGCAGCCCCGGCATCGCGGGCATAGCTGGCCGCCCGTGCCGATCACTATGATGGCCGTGGGCAACCGAGGCAAAGGCTTTCCATGACCAGCCAGCGGGCGGACCGGGATTTCGGCGCCTGGATCATCGTCGGCTTCTGCTTTCTCGCCTTGGCCGTATCGTTCTCCGCGCGCTCGTCCCTGAGCCTGGTGATGACGCCGATCGAGAAGGAACTCGGCTGGTCGCGTGACACGGTGTCCAATGCGCTCTCCCTGGCGCAGATCTTCATGGCGATTGCCTCCCCCATCGTTGGCAATCTCGTCGACCGGTTCGGCCCGCGTCTGCTTCTGTCCTCGGGCTTGGCCATCATCGGCGGCGGGATCCTGCTCGCCTCGGGCGCGACCGCGCCGTGGCAGTTGAATCTTGCCTATGGCGTCATCGCGGGGGTTGGCTTCGGCACGGCCGCCACGCATGTCGTCTCGACGATCGTCAGCTACAACTTCGTCGAGCATCGCGGCCTGGCGGTCGGCATCGCGACCGCCGGCGCCACCGGCGGCCAGCTCGTCGTCATTCCGGTCCTCGGCCGCACGATCGAGTACGTCGACTGGCGCACCAGCTATATCGGCATCGGCATCGTTGCTCTGGCCCTGGCGGTCGTCGTCTTTCTGCTCATAAGGTCGGGCGGCACCGAGGCGGTCGCGCGGCAGAAGCGTCGTGCCGCGGCGGAACCTCTGAGCGATCGGCTTTCCTTCCTGATGCGCTCGCCGACCTTTCATCTGTTGTTCTGGAGCTACTTCATCTGCGGCATCACGACGTCGGGCGTGATCGAGGGGCACCTGATTCCGTATTCGGAATTCTGCGGCTTCACGATCGCGACGAGCAGCGATGCCTTCGGCATCCTCATGGCGTTCAATCTCGGCGGCATGATCCTGGCCGGCTGGCTGACCGACCGGATGAACCGGCCGCTCCTGCTCGGCACCATCTATATCCTGCGCGCCCTGTCGTTCATCGTTCTCCTCTACATCACCGACAGCTATCCCTTGCTGCTCGCCTTTGCCGTGATGTTCGGGGTCTTCGACTACTCGACCGTGCCGGTGACGGCGAGCCTCGCCGCCAGCCATCTCGGCCTGCGGGTGATGGGATTGAGCATGGGCCTGTTGACCGCCGGGCACGCCCTGGGGGCGGCGCTCGGCGCCAAGATGGGCGGAAAGCTGTTCGATCTCTTCGCCAGCTATCAGTGGACCTGGATCGTCGCCTTGATGACGGCTCTCATTGCCGGCGTGCTCTCGCTGGCGATCCGCGAGAGCAGGCGCGACGGCTGGCTGATCCCGGCGACCGCCTAGCGCACGGGCGGCCGGCGTCTGCGCCAGGGTCGCGCTTCTTCGAGCCGCGCGGCCAACCGAAACAGCACAGCCTCATTGCCGAAATCGGCGACGAAGTGGACGCCGACTGGCAGGCCCTCCGCTGTCCAGTGCAGCGGGATGGAAGCGGCCGGGCCGCCGGTCACATTGATCTGGCGCGTGAAGCAGACGAGGTGGAACAGCTTCTCGCCGAAGGCATCGAGATCGTCGCCCATCATGTCGGTGGCGCCGAGTGGCTCCGGCGGTTGTGACAGCACGGGCGTGATCAGCACGTCATGGTCGGCAAAGAACGCGCCGAAGCGCCGGCCGATGCCGTGCAGGATGACGAGCGCCCGCGCATAGTCTCGTGCCGTGTACCTGACGCCGCGCTCCGCCCACAGGGCGGTAATCCGCTCGACGTCACCGTCGCGCAAGGGCCGGCCGAGCGTCTCGATCCGTGCATCGATGGCATTGCGCAGGCTGGCGGCGATGACGACGTCGCGGGCCCAGCGCATGGCGCGGATATCGAAGCTTGGCGCGACCTCCGTCACGCTGTGGCCGAGCTCGGCGCAGAGCTTGGCGGCGCTGGTCGCCGCGGCGGCGCATTCCGGGTGCACGCCGCCGCCGCTTGGGGAGACCGTCGACACGGCGATGCGCAGGCGGCCGGGATCGGCGCCGATCTCTTGCAGGAATGGCCGCTTCGGCGGGGGCGCCCAATAGGGATCGCCGGGCGCCGGCCCGGCGACCGCATCGAGCAGCGCGGCGCTGTCGCGCACGCTCCGGGTGACCGCGTGTCCGACCGCCATGCCGCTCCAGCCTTCGCCGACAAACGGACCGGCCGGCGTGCGGGCCCGGGTCGGCTTCAAGCCGAAGACGCCGCAATTCGCGGCGGGTATCCGGATCGAGCCGCCGCCATCGGTCGCGTGCGCCGCCGGCACCATGCCGACGGCCACCGCCGCCGCCGCGCCGCCGCTGGACCCGCCGGCGCTGCGCGAGAGGTCCCAGGGGTTGCGCGTCGGTCCGTTGGCGACAGGTTCGGTCGTCGGCGCCAGCCCGAACTCCGGGGTATTGGTACGGCCGAGGATCACGAGACCCGCCGCCTTGTAGCGCTCGACGATCGTGTAGTCGCGATCGGCGACGAAGCCGTCGTACAGCCGGCTGCCATTGCCGACCCGCGCTCCGTTGCACCAGGCGTAGAGATCCTTGATCAGGAACGGCACACCGGCGAGCGGACCCGCCGGCAACCCGGCGGCGATGGTCGCGCGCGCCTCGTCGTACATCTTCTGGACGACGGCATTGATCGTGGGGTTCATCGCCTCGATGCGCGCGATGGCGGCGTCCAGCAACTCCGACGCGCTGATCTGCTTTCGCGCCACAAGATCACCCAGCCCGAGTGCGTCATAGCTCTCGAACTCGCTGAAGGCGGCCATGCTGTCTCCGATCGTCCTTGGAGGTCAGTAGCGTGACGGACTGAAGCCGCTGACGTCGATCTCGGGTTGGCGGCCGTCGATGAGGTTCGCCACGATACGGCTGGCGCCGCAGGCCATGGTCCAGCCCATATGCCCGTGGCCGGTGTTGATCCAGAGGTTCCGGTAGCGCGATGGTCCGATGATCGGGGGCCCGTCGGGCGTCATCGGTCGCAGACACGCCCAGTAGGTCGGCCTGTCATAGGCGCCGCCCTGCGGAAACAACTCGCGCGCGACGCGCAGCATCACGGCGAAGTGCTTCGTTTCATAGTCCGTGTCATAGCCGGCGAAGTCCGCCGTTGCGGTCAGTCGCATTCGAGCGCCCATGCGGGCATAGGCGACGAGATGGCCTTCATCGACTCCGCCGATCGTCGGCGCGCCCTCGAAACCGTCGGTCGGCACGGTGACCGAATAGCCCTTGACCGGATAGACCGGCAGCTTCAATCGAAGTCCTCGCGCTGCCAACGGGCTGTAGCTGCCCAGCGCCAGGACGTAGCCGTCGGCCGCGATCCGGCCGCGGTCGGTGACCAGCCCGGCAACGCGGTCGGCGTCGGCGTCGATACGGACGATGGTGGTGCTGAACTGAAAGGACACGCCGCGCGTGCGGCAGAGATCCGCGAGCTTTTCGGTAAAGGTATAGGCGTCGCCGCTCTCGTCGTTCGGCGCGTAGATGCCCCCGGCGAGCCTGCCTTTGGCATGCGCGAGGGCGGGTTCCATGGCGGCGATGCCGTCCGGATCGATCGCGCGCAGACCGAGGCCATGGTCGTTGAGCACGCCCATGTTTGCCAGCCCGCTCCGCAGATGCTCAGGATCGCGGTAGAGATAGAGAGCACCGCGGGCGATCTCGTCATAGGCGATGCCGGTCTCCTGGCGAAGCGCAATGAGCGCCGCGCGGCTGTAGTTGCACAGCTTGACCTTCACGACCGTGTTCGCGCGGTTGCGCGCGGCAGTGCAGTTGGCCAGGAAGCGCAGGCTCCAGGCCCACATGCGCGGATCGGCCCGCAGGTGGAACCGCAGCGCCGTGTCGTCGCGGAACAGGGACTTCAGCAGGATCATGGGCGCGCGCGGCGACGCCCAGGCATAGGCGTGCCCCGGCGCGATGAGGCCGGCATTGGCGAAGCTGGTCTCGCGCGCCACGCCCTCGCGCCGCTCGATGACCGTCACCTCGTGACCGGCTTGGGCCAGGTACCAGGCGGTCGTCACGCCGATGACGCCGCCGCCCATGACCGCGACCTTCATGTCTTCACCGGCTTCGCTGCGGACGGCGATTTCATGTTCAGCATCGTCTATGGGAATATTTCCCAGCCGCCTCAATGTTGTGCTAGGTGATCCGCTATCGTTTCGTAACCGAAGCTACGATCTCGATCAACGTCGCGACAAGGGTTTGCCATATTCCATTGATATGACGTCTGCTGCGGCGGTTGCGGGGAGGTGTTCTTGGTCATGAGGTCCAGCTTGAGTGTCGGGTTACAGCTGTCGGTCGCGGCCGCGATTCTGATTTCCGGGATCGGCGCAGCCATAGCTCCGGCGCTGGCGCAGAGTCCCACCAAGGGCCGTCTGCTGAGTCCTGAAGAGACGCGTCTGTGCGTCTGCCTGGAGGATGCGATCGCCGCCCTCCAGGTCAAACAGGATCCGTCGCTCGAGGCGGAGTTCAAGCGCGTCGACGATCTCGTGAACAAGGCGCGGACATCGGTCGACGTAAACGACCGCGCGGAGGTGGAGAGCTTCGAGCGCCTCTACGCGCGTCGGGAAGCGTTGCGGCAACAGCTGCAGGCGCAACGCGGGCCGACAAACGGGCTGATTGCTCAGTACAACGCCAGTTGCGCCGACACGCTCATGCTGAAAGTCAACGTCGACGCCGTCCGTGCCAATCCGGCGCAATGTCCGCCGCAACCCTAGCGGCCTAGCCCGCCTTGTCCCACCGGCTGGTCAGCTTCAGTTCGGCGGCGGTGTTGCCGATGGTCGCAAGACAGGCCTGCTCCTTCCCCGGGGGGATGGAGACGGCGATGCGGGTGGCGTAGCGAACGCCCCCGCTGCCGGGAATGCGCTCGGAATTGAGGCGCACGATATTGGCGCCATAGCCGACGAAGGCCTCGGAGAGGCGGGCGATCAGGCCGGGGCTGTCGTCGCCGATGATCTCGATCCGGTGCGTGATGTGCCCCGACGGTCCGTGCACCGGACGATAGGAGAACGGCGACACCGTCACCTTGGCATCCCGGAGCAGGGGAATGGCCCGCAGATCGTCCTCCGCCGCGCCGAGGGAGAGGCTGTCCGGCAGCTCGCACACGGTCGTGAACTCCGCGGCGGTGCCGAGCACGGCAAAAGTCGTGTCGCCGAGATTGACGCCCAGATCGAACAGCCGGCCGGTGATCTCGGCGATCAGCCCTGTGCGGTCCTCGCAGAGAATCGAAACCAAGGCAGTCTTCGGCATAGCGAATGCTCCCGTGGTTGACCCGCCCATCATGCGGGAATCGCAATGAAAGACAACCGGGGTGAATTCAACGGACTAGGTTGCGGGGTGGCGGTGTCTTACCTGCAGTTTCACCTTCTGGAGATCGAAGCCATGCGCGGTCGTCTGAGCCTGCTCTGCCTGTTTACCATGTTGGTGCCGTCCGGCACGCTGTTCGCTGCCGATCTGCCCGCCGAGGCGGCGATCCGCGCGGTCACCGTGTTTCCCGACCGGGCGGAGGTCACCCGCGTCATCGACGCCGCGCTGCCCGCGGGGGCCACCACGCTCGTCATCGATCATCTTCCGGCGAGCCTGTTGCCCGACTCGGTCCGCCTCAGCGGCGAGGGCGCCGATTCCGTCACGATCGGGTCCGTGGAGACCAAGCCGTTCTACCAGGTCGCGGCCGTCGGCGAGCAGGAGCGGCAGCTCCAGGAAGACATTCAAAAGCTGCAGGACCAGCGACGCAGCGCGGAGGATCGCGTCGCGGCACTGCAGGTGCAGCTCGATTTCATCGGCGCCATCGGCCGGGAGATGCCGAACCGCGCCAACGACCAGATCGTCCGCGACATGATGGATCCCGAACGCTGGCAGCAGGCCTGGTCGGCGCTCAGCGGCGGCGTCGCGCAGGCCCGCGACGGCATTCATGCCGCCGAGATGGAGATGCGCGACATCGACGCGCGGATCGCACAGAAGAACCAGGAGTTGGGGCAGATCCGCACGGGCCAGACGGCGAGCATGGTGGCGCGCATCAATCTCGAGGCGAAAGCGCCGGGTTCGGTGCATCTGCGCCTCAGCTATCAGCTGCCCAATGCGACCTGGCGCCCGATCTATGATGCCCGCCTCGACACCGAGGCCGGCAAGGTCGGCCTCACCGAGATCGGCGAAGTGCAGCAGCAGACCGGCGAGGACTGGTCCGGCGTGAAGCTGACGCTGTCGACCGCGCGGCCGGCGGTGGGCGCGGAAGTTCCTGACCCGTCCACCTGGTTCATCGGCCTGGCACAGGCGGCTGCCGTCGCTGGGGCCCTCTCGGACACCCGCGCCGTGGATGAGGTTGCAAGCAAGGCGCAAGCGGCGAGCGTGGGCGAAGACAAGCCGGGGCGATTCCGCGACGATGCCGCGACGCTGGTGGCCGGAGAGTTCGCTGCCGAATACAAGATTTCCGGCGATGCCGACGTGCCCGCCGACGCGGCGCCGCACAAGTTCGTGATTGCCACCCATCAACTCGATGCCAAGCTCGCGGTGCGGACCGTGCCGAGGTTGATGCCGGGCGCCCATCTCTATGCCACGGTCGCCTATGACGGGATCGATCCGCTGCTGCCCGGCCCGCTGTCGGT